>JANNHN010000492.1:0-9077 GCA_031404395.1 Betaproteobacteria bacterium | reverse complement strand
TGCCGCACGCTGCTGTCGGTGGACTGGCAGGGTTATGTCTATGACTGTGACTTCAACCAGATGCTCGAACTGCCGCTGGCGTGGAAACACCGTCCGCGCACGCATTTGCGCGAGCTGATCGGTGCCGATCTCGCCGGCAATTCCATTGTCGTCAAGGATCACTGCTACGGTTGCACCGCGGGTCAGGGTTCGAGCTGCGGCGGCGCGCTCGGCAACTGATGTTCTACTGCAACGATTGCATTTTTACATGACCGGGAAATCCTGATGAACGCCCCTGATCATTCAATCACGCGCGACGTTTACAAAGAAGCCGCGCTCACGCCGCAGCAAGGACTGTGCTGTACCACGACACCAGTCTGGCAACTGCCGGGATTGGCTATCCCGAAAAAAATGCTGGAGATGAATTACGGCTGCGGCAGCACAGTGCATCCGCGCGATCTCGCCGGCAACCCGGCCCTGCTCTACGTCGGGGTCGGTGGTGGCATGGAACTGCTGCAGTTCGCCTATTTTTCGCGCCGCAGCGGCAGCGTAATCGGCCTGGATGTGGTCGATGAAATGCTTGCGGCCTGCCGCGACAATCTGCTGGAGGCCGAACTGCTGAACCCGTGGTTCAAATCCTCCTTTGTCGATTTGCGCAAGGGCGACGCACTGCGTCTGCCGATTACCGACAACTCAATTGATGTCGCCGCGCAGAACTGCCTGTTCAACATTTTTCATGATGATGACCTGCGGCGGGCACTGGCGGAAATGTACCGGGTACTGAAACCCCATGGGCGGCTGATACTCTCCGATCCGGTGTGCGAAACGACCATGCCCGACGCGCTGAAAAACAACGAGCGCCTGCGCGCGCTGTGCCTGTCGGGCGCAATCCCGCCGGCCGATTACATCAAGCGCCTGACCGACGCCGGATTCGGCACCATTGAGGTTCGCGCCAGACGACCGTATCGCGTGCTGTCGCCACGTCACTACCTCACTGACCGCATGATTTTCGTCGAGAGCGTCGAAATCTGCGCCATCAAGGATCCCATGCCCCCAGACGGTCCCTGCGTATTCACCGGGAAAACCGCGATCTATTTCGGTGATGACGATCAATTCGACGATCACCAGGGGCACTGCTTCACGCAAAACCAGCCACTCGCGGTCTGCGACAAAACTGCCGGCGCTCTCGCCGCACTGGGGCGGCAGGACATCCACATCACGGATTCCACCTGGTTTTATGACGGCAGCGGTTGCTGCTGATCGCGGCCACACTGCCATCCCCCGCGAACTGTCATGAAAAAAAGCAAGCTGCTGGTACTCGCGATCCTGGTCATCGCTGCGATCGCGTTTTTTGCGTTCGACCTTAAACAATATTTCACGCTGGACTATTTCCAGTCGCAGCGCGCGGCGATCGATGCAGAGGTGCAGGCTCACCCGTTGCGGGTGGGCCTGATTTTTTTCCTGATTTACGTTGCCGTCACCGGCCTGTCGCTGCCCGGCGCAGCCATACTGACCCTGGTTGCCGGCGCAGTGTTCGGATTGCTGTGGGGCACCGTCATCGTATCGTTCGCTTCGACGCTGGGCGCTACACTGGCGTTCCTCAGCTCGCGCTTTCTGCTGCGTAACTGGGTGCAGGATAAATTCGGCGACAAACTGAAACCCGTCAACGACGGCATCGCGCGCGAAGGTGCGTTTTACCTGTTTGCGCTGCGGCTGGTGCCGGCGTTTCCTTTTTTCGTAATCAACCTGGTCATGGGCCTGACGCCCATCCGCACCTGGACATACTACTGGGTCAGTCAAATCGGCATGTTTGCCGGCACCGTCGTCTATGTTTATGCGGGTACCCAGCTCGGTGCATTCAAGATCTCCGCCGGCCTGCTGGTCGCGTTCGCGTTGCTCGGCATTTTTCCGCTGCTCGCCAAAAAAGTGCTCGATGCGCTGCAGGCGCGCAAGGTCTACGCCGGATGGGTCAGACCCGCGCGCTATGACCGCAACCTGGTGGTGATCGGCGCCGGTTCTGCCGGGCTGGTGTCCTCATACATCGCCGCTGCAGTAAAAGCAAAAGTGACGCTGGTCGAGAAACACAAGATGGGCGGTGACTGCCTGAATACCGGCTGCGTGCCGTCCAAGGCACTGATCAAGTCGGCCAGGCTGCTGGCAACCATGAAACACGCCCGCGACTACGGTTTTAAAAGCGCGCAGATCGATTTCGATTTCGCCGAAGTCATGGAACGCGTGCAGCGGGTGATCAAGGAAGTCGAGCCGCACGACTCCGTCGAACGCTACACGGCGCTGGGCGTGGAATGCATCGAAGGCGCCGCAACAATCACCTCGCCGTGGACCGTCGAGATCAAAACCGCAACCGGCACGCAGACGCTGACCACGCGCGGCATCGTCATCGCCGCCGGCGCGCGCCCGTTCGTGCCGCCGATTCCCGGCATCGAAGATGTGGGGTACCTGACTTCGGATACCGTGTGGAATCTGCGCGAACTGCCCAAACGCCTGGTCGTGCTCGGTGGCGGTCCCATCGGCTCCGAACTCACACAATGCTTTGCGCGGCTCGGCGCCGAGGTAACACAAGTCGAGATGCTGCCGCGGATCATGATCCGCGAGGATCCGGAATTCTCCGACATGGTGCTCCAGCAATTCCGCGAAGAAGGCGTCAACGTGCTGCTGAACCACAAGGCGCAGCGTTTTGCCGTCGAAAACGGCGAGAAGGTGTTGTACTGCGAAGCAGCCGGCGAAACCGGCAACAACGCGGTACGCATCGCGTTCGACGCGCTGCTGTGCGCCGTCGGCCGCGTCGCCAACACCGCAGGCTACGGCCTGGAAGAACTCGGTATCCCGCTCACCCAGGCACGCACCGTCGAAGTCAACGAGTTCATGCAGACGCGTTACCCCAATATCCTGGCGTGCGGCGATGTCGCCGGACCCTATCAGTTCACGCACACGGCGGCGCACACGGCCTGGTACGCGTCGGTTAACGCGCTGTTCGGCGGTTTCAAAAAATTCCGCGCGGATTTCTCGGTGATTCCCTGGGCCACCTTTACCGACCCGGAAGTGGCACGCGTTGGTCTCAACGAAACCGAAGCCAGAGAAAAAAATATTCCCTGCGAAGTCACCACCTACGACATAGCCGACCTTGACCGCGCCATCGCCGACGGTACCGCGCACGGCCTGGTCAAGGTGCTGACGGTACCGGGCACAGACAAAATCCTCGGCGCCACCATCGCCGGCGAACATGCCGGCGACCTGATCACCGAATTCATCACCGCGATGAAACACGGCATCGGCTTGAACAAAATCCTCGGCACCATCCACATCTACCCGACGCTGGCCGAAGCCAACAAATACGTCGCCGGGAACTGGAAGCGCAATCACGCGCCGAAGAAATTATTGGAATGGGTGGAGAAGTTTCACGCTTGGCGGCGGGACTGATACCTGCACGCGATGTTGAAACGCACTTCAACGTCGCCGGGGCAACGTGATGGCAGCATGACCAATGGTTTTGAAATCCCCTTGTGAGCCGCCGAGCAGCGCAGCCAGGCCGGGGGCAGTCGGCGAGGACTGTCTGAGTCCTTGCCGCGCAGCGGCAAGGGCGAGTTCCGCAGCCGCCCGGCGTGGTGAGCAGCGCAGGGCAGCCCGCAGGGCCGGCGAGCCGGGGCGGATTTTCTTTGATTACTTTCTTTTGGCCGCACAAAAGAAAGTAATCAGCCGCCGGGCTGCCCCCGGCGAAGTTGAACCCGCAGCAGATGGCGATCATCCTCTGCCGCCTCGATTATGATGGCGCCTTGAATAACACCCGATAATCAAACACATCCCCGTTGTGTCGCTGTCCATCATCATCCCCGCCCTCAATGAAGCCGGAAGCATTCAGGCCTTGCTCGACAGCCTGCAGCCGCTGCGGCAGCGCGGCGTGGAAATCGTTGTCGTCGATGGCGGCAGCACGGATGGCACCACAGCGCTGGCCCGCAGCCGCGCCGACCAGGTCATCGCAGCACCTCAGGGCCGCGCCCGGCAGATGAACGCCGGCGCCGCCGCGGCGCGCGGCGAAATCCTCTGTTTTCTGCACGCCGATACGCGTCTGCCGGAAGGCGCCGACGGCGTGATCATTGATGGCCTCACCCGCAGCCGGCGCAGTTGGGGGCGTTTCGACGTGCGTATCACCGGTGATCACGCCATGCTGCGCCTGATCGCGTACCTGATGAACTGGCGCTCAAGGCTCACCGGCATCGCCACCGGCGATCAAGGCCTGTTCGTTACCCGCTCGTTGTTCGAGGCCGCCGGATGTTTTCCGGAAATTGCGCTGATGGAAGACATCGCAATTTCGCGGCAATTAAAAGCTTATGGTGCGCCGCTGTGCATTGCGCACAAGCTGACTACCTCCGGGCGGCGCTGGGAAAAAAATGGTGTCTGGCGCACGATCTGGCTGATGTGGCGCCTGCGCCTCGCCTACTGGCTGGGCGCCGATCCCGACAAACTCGCGCTGCGTTATGTCCGGCACAATTCCTGACATGGCCATTCTGGTGTTCGCCAAAGCGCCGGTCGCCGGCGCGGTAAAGACACGCCTGATTCCGCTGCTCGGCGCATCGGGCGCAGCCGCGCTGCAGGGCCGGTTGATCACCCATGCGCTGTCCGTCGCGTGCGCCGTGATACCGGATCGGCTGGAACTGTGGTGCGCGCCCGATATCACGCACCCCTTGCTGCAGGCTGCCGCATCAGCCCACGGCGCGACGCTTTGCGCACAGCAAGGCGATGATCTGGGCAAACGCATGGCGCATGCCTTTGCCTGCGCGCTGGGCTCTGCCAGATACGCAATCTGCATCGGCGCCGATTGCCCGGCACTGACTGCACAACATCTGCGCGATGCCATGACAACGCTGCGCAACGGCCATGATGCGGTGTTCGTGCCCGCGGAGGATGGCGGCTACGCGTTGATCGGTCTTGCCCGCAACGCGCCGCAACTATTTGAACACATCACCTGGGGCGGGCCGCAGGTCATGGCACAGACGCGCGCGCAGCTGCACGCACTCAATCTGCGCTGGCATGAACTGGAAACCTTGTGGGATGTCGATCGGCCGGAAGATTACCGGCGCTTGCTGCAGACGGGATGGCTCGATGAAATACCGACACCATCTTGAGCTGGCCCTGGCGCTCGCTGCACTGATTGCAGCGGGGGCCGCACTGGCCATCGACGATCGCATCATCGCCGCGGCGTTCTCCGCCATGCGCCCCGGCAGCGCGCTGCCTGCGGGATGGGCGCCTGCCGATGTACCGAACATCAAGGTGCGCACCCGTTACACCCTGGTCGATGACGGCGGCGTCACGGTGATACGCGCCGATTCCGAGTCGGGCGCTGCCGGCCTGTCGCGACCGTTGCGTGTTGACCCGGTGGAATTTCCTTGGCTGCGCTGGCGCTGGAAAATCAATAACACCATCGAAAAAGCCGATCTGCGCACCCGCGAAGGCGATGATTTTCCGGCGCGGCTTTATGTGATGTTTGACTACCCTCTGGAAAAACTGTCCTTCGTCGAACGCCAACGGCTGCGACTGGCCAGAGCGCTGTTCGATCCCCATCTGCCGGCGGCGACGCTGTGTTACGTGTGGGACGGCAAGGCCGCCGTCGAAACCATTGCGTCCAGCGCCTACACCGGGCGCGTGAAACTGATCGTCGTCGAGTCAGGCGCCACGCGTCTCCAGCAGTGGGTGGAGATGGAACGCAATATCGCGAGCGACTTCCGTGCGGCATTCGGCGAGGATCCGCCGCCCGTCTCAGGCATGGCCATTGCCACCGATACCGACAATACCGGCGCTGTTGCAACAACCTTTTTTGGCGATATTTTCTTTTATAAACAAAAGGTTAAAAAATAATCGCCCATGGCAGGGGGGCAACCCTGAGGAAATTGTTGTTGCCTTTTGCATACCCCTGGGAAAGAATAGCCCCTCGTTTTTGACGCCCCACAGGCCGCCAAAACTTCATAAAAATCATGACCTTGAAACGCCCCAGTTCACCGATCAACCGGTCCTAACACCTGCTGCATGTCTGATCTTTCCAGCATCACCACGCTCCGCCCCGCTGCATCGCAACTCCCCGTTCAGTGGTATTTCGATCCCCGGATCTACGAGGTCGAGAAGCGCCTGCTGTTCGATAACGGGCCCGGTTACATCGGCCACGAACTGATGGTGCCCAACACCGGCGATTATCAGGCGCTGGCCTGGCTCGACAACGCACAGGCGCTGGTGCGCAATGCCAACGGCATCGAACTGCTGTCCAACATCTGCCGCCATCGTCAGGCGGTGATACTCAAGGATCGCGGCAATACCAAAAACATCATTTGCCCCTTGCATCGCTGGACCTACGGCCTCGACGGCAAACTGCTCGGCGCGCCGCATTTCCCCGACAATCCCTGCCTGGATCTTGCGCGCACGCCGCTGACAAACTGGAACGGGCTGTTGTTCGCGGGCCGGCGCGACGTCGCGCACGACCTCGCGCGACTCGGCGTCATGAAAAATCTCAATTTTTCCGGCTACCGGCTCGATCGCGTTGAGATCGACGAATACGCCTGCAACTGGAAAACCTTCATCGAAGTCTATCTGGAGGATTATCACGTCGAGCCTTTTCATCCGGGGCTCGGTCACTTCGTCAATGTGTCCGACCTGCGCTGGGAATTCGGCGACTGGTACAGCGTGCAGACCTGCGGCATCAAGAATGCACTCGCTCGTCCCGGCAGCCCGGTGTACCGGCGCTGGCACGAACAGGTGCTGCGCTACGACGAAAACAGACAACCGGCGCACGGCGCGATCTGGCTGACCTATTTCCCGAACATCACCGTCGAGTGGTATCCGCATGTGCTGGTAATCAGCACCATCGTGCCGCGCGGCCCCGAAGCCTGCAGCAACGTGGTCGAGTTTTATTACCCCGAAGACATCGTGCTGTTCGAGCGCGAATTTGTCGAAGCCGAGCAGGCGGCTTACCGCGAAACGGCCATCGAGGATGCCGAGATCATTGCCCGCATGACCGAGGGCCGGCGCGCGCTGTGGCGCCAGGGCCGCAGCGAAGTGGGCCCTTACCAGTCGCCGCTGGAAGACGGTATGGTGCATTTCCACGAATTTTTGCGGCGCGAGATCGCACCCCACCTGGATAAAATTTAATACAATAAAATCAATGAGTTACTAATATAGTCTGGCGGCCTGCGGTCGCTACAATTTTTTCGCGCTTGATTTTCAGTCAGCGTTTGTTACCTTTGGCCCCTCCATCCACCCTGCCGGCGCATCCCTGTCATGGCCCACACGACCCTGGTCAGCGTTGAAGAAACCGCAGCGCACCTCAGCGATCCGGACTGGATCGTCTGCGATTGCCGGCACGATCTGGCGCAATACAGCGCCGGTTACAAGGCTTACCGGGCCGGCCACATCCCCGGCGCACGCTTCCTGCATCTGGATGTCGATCTGTCGGGTCCCAAGACCGGGCTCAACGGTCGCCATCCGCTGCCGCATCCTTCCACCTTCTGCCTGCGCCTGGGCGCGCTGGGCATCGACAGCAGCAAACAGGTCATAGCCTACGACGAGACCGGCGGCATCTACGCTGCGCGACTGTGGTGGATGCTGCGCTGGGTCGGCCACGCCCGCGTTGCCGTGCTCAACGGCGGCTGGCAGGCATGGACCAAAGCCGGGTTGCCGGTCACGGTCGAACAACCGATGGTCGAACCTGTCACCTACTCCGGCCGCGCACAATCGCAGATTGCCGTCGACAGCGCGCAATTGCTCACCCAGCTGCAGGACCGCAAAACGCTGGTACTCGATGCGCGCAGCGCTGATCGTTATCGCGGCGAAAACGAAACGCTGGATCCGGTGGCCGGCCACATCCCCGGCGCGGTGAACCGTTTTTTCAAACTCAATCTCGCCACCGACGGCTGTTTCAAATCGCCGGACACGCTGAAAAACGAATTCGGCACCATGCTCAACGGGCACGCGCCGGAGGCCATCGTTCACCAATGCGGCTCCGGCGTCACCGCCTGCCACAACCTGCTGGCGATGGAAATCGCCGGCCTCGGCGGATCGCGGTTGTATCCGGGTTCGTGGAGCGAGTGGGTCAGCGACCGCAAGCGACCGGTCGCCACTGGCAACGCCTGACCGCAACGGCGGAGCACCGCGGGTGATGCTGCTGCTCGCCGATCTGGTTCTCGTCGCTCATTTCGCGTTTGTGCTGTTTGTCGTCGGCAGCCTGCCGCTGATCTGGCTGGGCGCTGCGGCCGGCTGGCGCTGGGTGCGCCGCTTCGGTTTCCGGTTGGCCCATCTCGCCGCCATCCTCATCGTCAGTGCCGAAGCCGCGGCCGGCATCTGGTGCCCGCTGACGCTGTGGGAGGATGCACTGCGCGGCGCCACCCCGGAAAAAAGTTTTGTCGCGCGCTGGGTCCATGCCCTGCTGTTCTACGATCTGCCGCCTGCGGTGTTCACGATGGCATACCTGTTGTTCGCCGGTCTCGTCGCACTGACCTGGTGGCGCATACCGCCGCATCGGCGCACGTCACAAAAATAAAAAGGGGCGCTGAGCGCCCCTTTTCAACAGCAAGCCGGCATTGTCATGCCAACGCTTCGGCCCAGATGTTGCGCGCCCAACCCCAGGCATAAGCGGCTTCTTCCTTGCTTGCCGCGCTCGAGACGCCGCCGCTGCCCTTGACCGGCGCGATGGTCTTCTGCCCCGCATCGTAACGATGCACCGACGCGACATGCATGGCGCTGTCGCCGCTGACGAAGCTGTAGCAGGTGTTCATCATCATGGTGTCGGCGTTGACCGGCTGACCCTTGAGCAACGCCACGACCGCGGCAGCCGCGACTTTGGCATGCTGGTTGGCCATGCTGCCGGATTTCGGCATCGCCGGCGCCGACAGCGTCGCGTCACCCAGCACATGCACACCCTTGACCGCGGTGGATTCGCAGGTCGTCCAGTCGATACCGCACCAGCGGTTGTTGGCGGTGATCAGACCGCTTTTCACTGCGATATCGGCAGCGCGCTGCGCCGGCACGACATTGATTACGTCGGCCTTGACGTTGTCGAACTGCAGTTTGATGACCATGCCCTTGGCATCGACATCGGC
>JANNHN010000491.1:0-2728 GCA_031404395.1 Betaproteobacteria bacterium | reverse complement strand
TTCTCCTTGAGATTGGGGGGCCGTGCACCGAGACCGTGGCGCGCGCGTCAGAGTTGTCCGGTAGTCAGCAGCCGGCCGAGAAAAAAGATGCCGGTGGCGATGAATGCGAACAGCACGAAGTCGGCCACCTTGTTGTCGCGTTTGCTGTCGGATGAGGTTTGCATGGAATACAGCGTCTTGATCACGAAAATCGCGGCGATGATCAGGAGGATAGTCATTATCGGAGCCTGGTAATGCGCTTCCCACAACGCGCCCATTCCGCGGGAAATCAAGCCATCATCGCGGAACAAGTGATAGGCAATGCCGCCGATGCCCAGCAGTATCAGCGCACCAACCAGGAACGATCCCAGTATCGTGAAAAGTGGCGGCATCGAATAGACCCCGTTGTTTTTGAGTGTGGCCACAGTGGCCGCAGAGCGCTGCAAGTATAACGCACCGGAATCGCCGTCCGGCACAGGTGGGCTACAATCCCTGCTCTGCTTTCGCCCCTGCCGGCCATGAACATACTTGCGCTCGATACTTCCACCGAATTCTGCAGTGTTGCCGTCTGGCAGGATGGTGCCGTGCAGCAGCGTGTCACGCACGCGGGGCAGTCTCACTCCACGATATTGCTGGAGATGGTCGATGCGGTACTGCAGGACGGCGGCCTGCGCCTGGATGCGCTCGACGGCATCGCGTACGGGGCCGGGCCGGGTTCGTTCACGGGTTTGCGCATCGCCTGCGCCACGGCGCAGGGGCTGGCGTTTGCCGCAGGCATTCCGCTGGCGGGCATCGGCACGCTGCAGGCGCTGGCGGCGGGGTGCGGCGCCGCGCGGGTGATCTGCTGCCTGGATGCGCGCATGCAGGAGATTTACCACGCCGCTTATCGTCGCGAGGGCGGTGCCTGCATTGAAGTCTCCGCGCCGCGCGTCTGTGCGCCGGATGCCGCCCCGCAGCTGGAGAGCAGCGGCTGGACGGGGTGCGGCAGCGGCTTTGCGGCTTATCGCGAAGTGCTGGGGCAGCGTTACGGCGCACAGCTTGCAGTGATCGACGGCGCAGCGCACCCGCAGGCGCGGGACATCGCGCAGCTGGCGGCGCCGGTATTTGCGAGCGGCGGCGGTATTCCCGCGGAGCAGGCAGCGCCGCTGTACGTCCGCGACCGGGTGGCGTTGAAAACGGCGGAGCGATGAGCGCGCAGCTCGATACGCTGCCGCGGTTCCGGCGCATGCTGCCCGGTGATCTGGCAGTGGTCGAAACCATCGAGCGCGCGGTGTATGCACATCCCTGGACGCAGGGTAATTTCACCGACTCGCTGGCTGCCGGATACCACTGCTGGATCATGGAGTGCGGCGGCATGATCACCGGTTACTGCGTGATGATGGCGGCCGCCGGCGAAGCGCATCTGCTGAATCTCAGTGTGGCTGCAGACTGGCAGCGTCGCGGACTGGGCAGTGGGTTGCTGCGCTTCATCCTCAAGCTTGCGCAGAATGACAGCGCGCAGACCATTTTTCTGGAAGTGCGGGCTTCGAATACGGCAGGCCGGGCGCTGTATGCGCGGCATGGATTTTCCGAGATCGGCAGCCGGCGCGGCTACTATCCTGTCGGTGCGGAGCGGGAAGACGCGGTGACCATGGAGAAGAGATTGTGAACGGCGACGATGGTGTGAATCGCGACGGAGATGCGCGTCGCACCGGGGGTGCGCGCCGCACCGAAGGAATGGACGGCGGCGGAGGTGTGGATCGCGACGGAGATGCGCATCGCACCAAGAACGCGCGCCGCCCCGAAGGGGTGAACGGCGGCGGAGAGGCGCGCCGCACCGAAGTGCTGCGGGAAATGGGCATTACGACGGTGTGGAAGCTGCGCTCTACGGAGCAGGCGCCGGCATCTGCGGCGGCGTTGTTGCCCGAAGCTGCTCCGGTTGCGCGCGAACCGACGCCGTCAATGATTCAGGGCGCATCGCCGGTCACTGCCGACGGAGACAGCGCGGTAGAGCAGTTGGACTGGCCGGCGCTGCAGGCCCGCGTCGCGTCGTGTACGGCCTGTGCGTTGCATGCGAAACGCAACAAGACCGTGTTCGGCGTCGGTGATGAGCGCGCTGCCTGGTTGTTCGTCGGCGAAGGCCCGGGCGCCGAAGAAGATGAGCAGGGCGAGCCGTTTGTCGGGCAAGCCGGCAAACTGCTCGATAACATGCTGGCCGCGATCGATCTCAAGCGCGGTGCGAACGTGTACATCGCCAACATCGTCAAATGCCGCCCGCCCGGCAACCGCAATCCGCAACCGGACGAGGCGCAGGCCTGCTCGTCGTACCTGCAGCGGCAAATCGCTCTGATACAGCCGAAATTGATTGTGGCTCTGGGAAAAGTCGCGGCGGTTAATTTGCTGGGGCGTGACGCGAGCATCGCCGGTTTGCGCGGACAGATGCACGCGTATCGCGGCATTCCGCTGATCGTCACTTATCACCCGGCGTATCTGCTGCGCACGCTGCAGGACAAGGCGAAGGCGTGGCAGGACCTGTGTTTTGCTGTCGATGCCATGCAGCGCTTGCAAACCGCGCAATCCGCCGCCATCTGAGCGGTGTGTCGCATACCCCAAGGAGCCCGGCCATGAGGAATAGATTCAATCTATTGATTTTATTGATATTTTCTGTGCTGATCGGCGGCTGCGGCTATAACACGCTGCAGACCACCGATGAGCAGATCAAGGCAAGCTGGGCCGAAGTCGTCAACCAGTACCAGCGCCGTGCCGACCT
>JANNHN010000490.1:0-1539 GCA_031404395.1 Betaproteobacteria bacterium | reverse complement strand
TCCCAACAGGCCTGGATGATAGCCGCCGAGATCGAGTCATGGCCGCAGCCGGCGCACAGCGTGGAAATTTTGCCTTCGTAATCGCGGCGGGTATAACCCGCGGCATTCGGGGCCAGCGACGGGTGGTGCAGTCTGGGTTTGGCGAGATAGGTCATGGTGTGGTCCGGTTCAGGACGCTTTTTTCAGCGGCACGACGCTGCGCGCGCCGGCATGTTGTGAAATCTGCTCGACGATAAAACGCGCAGTGATCGGCGTGCCGTCATAATGCAATATCGAAATCAGTCGTGAAGGATTGATTTTTGCGTCGTTGACCATCAGGGTTTTCAGTTGCGCGTCGCGGTTTTGTTCGATGACGAACACCCAGGGATGCGAGCGGACGAAATCGTTGAGTTCGTCGCCGAAGGGGAAACCACGCACCCGCAGCGCGTTGACGTGGATGCCTTTTTCGGCAAGCGTGTCCAGTGCTTCCTGCATCGCCGGGCTGGTCGAGCCGTAGAAAATCGCGCCGAAACGCGCCGGCTTCTCCGCCGGATACAGCAGCGGTTTCGGCACCAGCGATTTGGCAGTGTCGAATTTGCGCATCAGGCGCTGCATGTTATCGACGTAATCCGGCCCGGCTTCGGAATACTGCGCGTAGCGGTTCTTGGTGGTGCCGCGGGTGAAATAACCGCCTTTGGTCGGATGCGTGCCGGGATAGGTGCGGAAAGGGATGCCGTCGCCATCGACGTCGAGATAACGCCCGAATTCAGCGCCGCCTTCGAGCCGCTCGTAGGTCATCACTTTGCCGCGGTCATACTCTTTTTTGTCGTCCCACTCGAACGGCTTGCACAGCCGCGTGTTCATGCCGATATCGAGATCGGTCATCACAAATACCGGTGTCTGCAGTCGCTCGGCGAGATCGAAGGCCTGTGCGGTCAATTCAAAACACTCGGCCGGATCTTCCGGGAACAGCAGCACATGCTTGGTGTCACCGTGCGAGGCGTAAGCGCAGGCCAGTACGTCGGACTGCTGGGTGCGTGTCGGCATGCCGGTCGAGGGGCCGCCGCGCTGCACGTCGATCAGCACCACGGGGATCTCGGCGAAGTAGGCAAGCCCGATGAATTCGCTCATCAGCGATATGCCGGGGCCGGAAGTTGCGGTGAACGAGCGCGCGCCGTTCCAACCGGCGCCGATGGCAATGCCGATGGAGGCCAGTTCGTCCTCGCCCTGGATGATCGCGTATTTGTTTTTGCCGGTGTCCGCATCGACCCGCAGCTTTTTGCAATAACCGATGAAGGCTTCGGCCAGCGACGAGGACGGGGTGATCGGATACCACGCGCACACGGAGGCGCCGCCGTACACCGCACCCAGCGCTGCGGCGCTGTTGCCATCGACAAAAATGCGGTTGCCGACATTGTCCGATTTCTGCACGCGGACGCCCAGCGGGCAGGGCAGATGCTTGAGCGCGTAGTCGCGGCCGAGGTGCAGCGCTTTCACGTTCGATTGCAGCAGCGCTTCCTTGCCCTTGTACTGCTCGGAGAACAACTGCTCGATGACTTT
>JANNHN010000489.1:0-3645 GCA_031404395.1 Betaproteobacteria bacterium | reverse complement strand
TGGCCTGCGTCCGCGGTGGGCGGAACCTGTTCTCGAAATTGTCGTTTGCCCTGCCGCCGGCAACGTTGCTGCATGTTGCCGGTGCGAATGGTGCCGGCAAGACCAGCCTGTTGCGTTTGCTCTGCGGGCTGCTGGCCCCGGCTGCGGGCGTCGTGCGCTGGCGTGGCGTACCAATACAGGCGCAGCGCGAAGAGCTCTGCCACGACTTGCGTTACATCGGCCACCTTGCCGGCATCAAGGATGAGTTTACAGCCGAGGAAAATCTGCAATATGCTGCGACGTTGTCGGGTATCCCGGTCGCCCGCGAGGCGGTCCGTGTTGCATTGGCAGCGTTCGGAATGGGAGCCTACACGCGTACACCGGTGCGTATGCTGTCTCAGGGGCAACGCCGTCGCGTAGCACTGGCCCGGCTGGCGTTGCCCGATGCTGCGGCACTGTGGATACTCGATGAACCGCTGGTAGCGCTCGATGCGACCGCCGTGGATCAAGTGCTTGCGCTGATCGGTCAGCGTCTCAGCGCAGGGGCGACAGTGGTGATGACCAGCCACCAACCGTTTACTGTGTCGGCTGCCATTCAGTCGATCACCATCGCGGAGTAAGCCCGCATGCAAGTATGGCTGCGAACGGTTCAACGCGACTTGCGCATAGGCTGGCGACGTCGATCAGATTTGTTGTCGACGCTGTTTTTCTTCGTGATCGTGGCCAGTTTGTTTCCACTCGGCGTCGGGCCAGAACCCGAGACTCTGCGCATGCTGGCCAGTGGCGTGCTGTGGGTCGCAGCGTTACTCGCGACATTGTTGTCACTTAGCCGCCTGTTTGCCGCCGATCACCTCGACGGGACACTGGAACAGATGCTGATCACTGCTGAACCGTTGTGGCTGCTGGTGACTGCCAAAGTCACGGCGCACTGGCTGAGTTCGGGATTGCCCCTGGTATTGCTGGCGCCGTTGCTCGCGCTGCAGTTCGGCCTTGATGCGGACGAAATCTGGGTGCTGACCGCTGCGCTGTTTCTCGGTACACCGGTACTGAGCCTCATCGGCGCGATCGGTGCGGCGCTGACGGTAGGATTACGCGCGGGTAACGTGCTGCTCGGATTGCTGGTACTGCCGCTATATATCCCCGCGTTGATTTTTGGTGCCGCTGCCAGCGGGGCTCATGCGGCAGGACTGACCGTTGTTCCCCATTTCTCAATCTTGGGAGCGTTACTGCTGGGGAGCGCCGCACTGGCTCCTTGGGTTGCTGCGGTAGCTCTACGTATCTCATTGGAATAAAAGGATAAATTGCCTTGCCCTGATCCCCGAGGCAATGGTACAGTCTTTGCCTTAAGATGCGGGGTCCGGGCATCTGATGTCCTGCGGTCCCCGGTCACGGACGCGTCCGGGGATTTACAGCAGGTCATGGCTGGCGTCACAGCGGCCCACAGTCGAAATTCGCAGAGCAGGCCTTGTCAGCATTCAACTGGTTCAAATATTCGTCGCCACACAGCTTTTATCCGCTGGCCGGCAGGATGGTGCCGTGGTTTTTTGTGGTGGCTCTGTTGCTGGGTCTTGCCGGGCTGTATGTCGCGTTTTTTGTCGCCCCGACGGATTTTCAGCAGGGTGAGTCGTACCGGATCATATTCGTACACGTGCCGGCGGCGTGGATGTCGATGTTCATCTATCTGATGATGGCGGGGTGGGCCGGAGCGGGGCTGGTGTTTAACACCCGGTTGTCAGGCATGATGGCGCGTGCGCTGGCGCCTACCGGCGCGATGTTCACATTTCTCGCGCTTTGGACCGGCGCCTTGTGGGGCAAACCGACTTGGGGCGCTTGGTGGGTATGGGACGCTCGCCTGACTTCGGAATTGATTCTGCTGTTTCTCTACATCGGGTTCATGTCGCTGGTGGCTTCGATTGAGGACGAGCGCCGCGCCGACCGCGCCGGCGCCGTGCTCGTGCTGGTGGGCGTGGTCAACATTCCGATCATTTATTTTTCAGTCATCTGGTGGAACACGCTGCATCAGGGCGCTTCGATCAGCCTGAAAAGTGCGCCGAAAATGGCCAGCACCATGCTGCTCGGTATGCTGCTGATGGCGCTGGCGTTCTGGATGTACAGCATTGCAACGGCACTGCTGCGCGTACGTTGTATTATTCGCGAGCGTGAACCACGCGCCGCCGCCGCGGACTAACGACTATGCAATGGGGCGGTTGGTCGGAATTCTGGGCGATGGGCGGCTACGCAGTGTACGTATGGGGCTCGTTTGCCGTGACATTTGTCTTTATGGCGGCAGAGGTGCTGATCCTGCGGACGCGCGCCCGCGCGTTGCGCAACCCTGCCGACGATGACTCGTGAGGATGTATCCGTGAAACCGCGACACAAACGATTTGTGGCTATCGCCGCCGCGCTTGCTGCACTGGGCGGTGCGACGGCATTGGTGCTGAATGCCTTCCAGAGCAATCTGGTGTTTTTCTTCAGCCCCTCACAGATCGCCAGCAAGGAAGCGCCGGTGGGGAAAAGTTTTCGTCTGGGTGGTCTGGTGCAGACCGGGACTGTGGCGCGGGAGCCGGATGGCGTGACCGTGCGTTTCATTGTGACCGACACCGCGCACAACACCCCGGTCGTCTATCGCGGCATTCTGCCTGATCTGTTTCGCGAGGGTAAAGGCGTGGTGGCGCAGGGGCGGCTCGATGCCGGTGGTGTTTTCCGCGCCGAACAGGTGCTGGCCAAACATGACGAAAACTATATGCCGCCGGAAGCTGCTGCAGCGCTGGCGAAAGCCCAAGAGGGGAAAAAACCATGATTCCGGAAATCGGCCATTTTGCACTCATCATCGCATTTTGCCTGGCACTCGCCGGCGGCCTCCTGCCGATCACCGGCGCCGCAACCGGCCGTCGCAACTGGGTCAATTTCGCGCGGCCTGCCGCGCAGGGGCAATGCGTATTCGTGGTCATCGCGTTTGCCGCGCTGGTAGCGTCGTTTGTCAACAACGACTTCTCGGTGGCCAATGTGGCCAATCATTCCAATACCGCGCTGCCTCTGCAATACCGCGTGGCGGCGTCTTGGGGCAGCCACGAGGGTTCGTTGTTGTTGTGGGTGCTGATGCTGTCGTTATGGATGGTGGCTGTGAGCTGGTTCAGCAAACACCTGCCGGATGACATGGTGGCGCGGGTGCTGGGTGTGATGTCGCTGGTGAGTCTCGGTTTTCTCGCGTTTATGCTGTTTACGTCTAACCCCTTCGAGCGGCTGTTGCCCGCGGCGGCGGAAGGCCGCGACCTCAATCCGCTGCTGCAGGATCTGGGCATGGTGCTGCATCCGCCGATGCTCTACATGGGGTATGTCGGGTTTTCCGTGGCTTTTGCATTTGCCATTGCTGCACTGCTTGGCGGCCGGCTCGACGCTGCCTGGGCGCGGTGGTCACGCCCATGGACCACGATTGCATGGGTGTTTCTGACGATCGGCGTAGCACTGGGCAGTTGGTGGGCGTACTACGAGCTGGGCTGGGGGGGCTGGTGGTTCTGGGACCCAGTCGAGAACGCGTCGTTCATGCCGTGGCTGGTCGGAACCGCGCTGATGCACTCGCTGGCGGTGACGGAAAAACGCGGCAGCTTTCGGATGTGGACCGCGTTGCTGGCCATTTGCGCGTTTTCCATGTCGCTGCTCGGCACA
>JANNHN010000488.1:0-2219 GCA_031404395.1 Betaproteobacteria bacterium | reverse complement strand
GCATGGCCTCGCCAGTGACGGATCCCTGCTGGTGAAACGCCTCGCCGACTGGCACCCCTTCGTGCGCGAGGCGGCGGTGCAGGCGGTGTGGCTGGCGTGGAGCCGCTCGGGCGACGCGGAGACCGACCGGCTGCTCAACCGGGGCAGCGACGAGATGAGCGCGGGCCGCCACGCGCAGGCGATCCGCATTTTCAGCGAGGTCATCCGGCGCAGGCCGGAATTCGCCGAGGGCTGGAACAAGCGCGCCACCGCCTACTACCTCGCCGGCGCACTCGACAAGTCGCTGGCCGACTGCGACGAGGTGATCAAGCGCAACCCGCAGCATTTCGGCGCGCTGTCGGGCTACGGGCAGATCTACCTGAAGCGGGAGGAGTATGAGAAGGCGATCGATTACTTCAGGCGCGCGCTGGGGGTGAATCCGAACCTGGGCGACCTGGAGGAACTGATTCCGCGGCTGGAGGAGACGCTGCGGGAGCGGCGGAGGCGGATGATCTAGCTGGCGAAAGTTAATGGGGCTGGAAAAGCTATACGGGAATAGCAGGGGTCGGGTTGGTCGTTCTTTTGTCGACGGCGTTTTAACAAAGGCGAACCCGACCACTTCTGTTACTCCTGGTGTTGCCCGGGGTTACTGCTATAGTCGCAGCTCCTGTTTCGCTATTTGACGAGCCTGACGCAGGGAGGTCTGAATGAACATCGTTTGCCATGCCGTGGGTATCCTTCTGACGCTGGCCTCAGGCACAACCACAGCTTTTGCTGCGGCACCGGCACAAGTCCCGGCCTCTGAGTATCCGAAAAGACCGATACGCATGGTGGTGCCGTTTCCGCCGGGTGGCGCGACGGATATCCTAGCGCGTGTCGTTGGCAAACGCCTGACGGATGTATGGAGCCAGAACGTCATCATCGACAACCGGCCGGGCGCGGGCGGCACGCTGGGCGCGAACCTCGTCGCCAAAGCCAATATGGATGGTTATACGCTGGTGATGGGTACCAATGCGTCGCACGCGATCGCGCCCAGCCTCTATGCGAATCTCGCATATGACCCGTTGAAAGACTTCGCGCCGATCACGCTGGTGGCGATCGTGCCACAGGTCGTGGTCGTGCATCCGGCGCTGCCGGTCAAAAACATCAGGGAACTGATCGCGCTGGCGAAGCAAAAGCCCGGCGAGCTCAACTTCAGTTCCGCCGGGCAAGGCACACCCGGGCATCTCGGCATGGAATTGTTCAAGATGATGACTGGCACGAACATGATTCATGTGCCGTATCAGGGCGGCGCGCCGGGACTGGCGGCGGTTGCCGGCGGTCAAGTGCAGTTCATGGCCGACAACATGAATTCCGCTCTGCCGTTCATCCGGGCGGGCCGTGTGCGCGCCATTGCGGTCACCAGCGCACAGCGGTCAGGCGCGCTGCCCGAGATGCCGACAATCGCTGAGCAGGGCGTAACCGGCTTCGATTCCGGTTCGTGGTTCGGCATGTTCGCGCCAGCCGGCACGCCAGCCGCAATCGTGGCCAAGTTGCATGCCGAAACGGTGAAGACGCTGAATCTTCCGGACGTGAAACAGACGCTTGCGCAGCAGGGCGCGGAAGTCGGGGCAAATACGCCGGCACAATTCACCGAACTGATCAGATCCGACATCACGCGCTGGGCCAAGGTCACCAAGGCAGCGGGCGTGAAGGCCAACTGATTTAGTTTTCCCTGGCACTCCCCCCCGTCTCATGCCCCCAAGCGCGCGGCTAGCCTGTGCGAAGCGGCGGCAACCACGCGGCACTACGAGCGCCGCTGCCCCAATACCAAGAGTCAGGGTCGGCATTCCTTAATTACATGAAAACAATGCTGGCTCTGATCCCTGCTGCGCACTCAGTTAAATGAGCCGGGCGGTATAGCAGGGGGTTGCGGATGATTTGGGCTCCGTCCTTATATCGCTCGTCATTGGGCGTACTATCTGCGCTCGACCGCACAGGAAAAATCCGCCCCGCATGTCCAAAGCCGTCAATTTCACCCCGAAGCGCGCTGTCGTCGCTGCCGTACAGCTGACAGGGGTCAGCGACCTGGAGTTCGCAGCCTCGTTGACCGAACTGCGTGAACTGGCCAAGACGCTGGGCTTCGAGGTGGTGGCTACATTCACGCAAAAGCGCGCCAGTTTCGACGCGATGGCTTACCTGGGTACCGGCAAGCGCGAGGAGTTGCGCCGCTTTGTGCAGGGCGAGGCTGCGGCGGACGC
>JANNHN010000487.1:0-1728 GCA_031404395.1 Betaproteobacteria bacterium | reverse complement strand
GCGGCATCGGCGATACGCGCAGCGACGAAGGTTCCGCGCTGCTCGGCCGCGGTGCGGACCGCGTCGATGAGCGGCGGGGCGTGCAGGTCAAGGTCGAAGAACTACCTTAGTTCGTTCCCGCCAGATGTTGTAGCCCGGATGAAGGCCGCCAGGCCGTCCCCCAAGGGGACTTCCTGCTGACACGACCATCGCCTAAAACGACGACCCCGGCTGCTTCAGAAACTCAATCTCTTCCGGCGTCGATGTCCGTTCCAGCACCGCATTGCGATGCGGAAACCGGCCAAAGCGGCGGATGATGTCGCGGTGGCGTTCGGCAAAATTCAAATAGCCTGCAAACGTTTCCCGTAGTGCCGGTACCACGTCGCCAGCCAGCTTCTGATACAGGGCGACGCACTGCTCCTGATGCGCCAGATGTTCTGAATGTTCCAGCGGCAGATAACAAAATACGCGCTCTATGGGCCGTAATTTCCTGTCGGCGCCGTTGGCGATGCCCGCCAATGCCAGCGTACGGGCGAGCCCATCGTAAGCAAATCCACGCGGCGATCCGCGATGCATGTTGCGCGGAAATTGATCAAACAGCAGGATCAGGGCGAGCCGACCGCGCGGTTCCGCCGCCCAGTCGTCATGTCTGCCGAAGGCCGCGGCCTGCACCAGCGGCGCAAAGCGGCTGCGGATTTCCGCGTCGATGGCGGGATCCTTGGCCCACCACAGCCGGCGCTGCGTCTGCGCAGTGACTGTGTCGTCGCTGTGTGTGCCGAACCAGAAATCGAGAACGGTTGTTGGAGTGATCGCGCCGGGCAAGGCAGTGTTCAGCGGTATTTGGCCGCGGTAATGAACTGGCTGAACGATTCGCACCAGACAATCACCGTGGTGTAGGTTGCGGGATCAATCGTTTCAGGTACCGGCACAATGAAGTTGTCGAAGGTTTTTACGTCGCCGACGCGTGCCATGCGTGGTTTCAGACGCGCGAAATCAGCTTCGGTCTCAACGAACTCCGGCGACAGGTACAGCTTGTAGTCCGGCCCCGGAGATACTTTGCCTACCAATGTAATGCTGTTGCGGCTGACCAGGACCGTGCCTTCGCCCCAGTGGAACAGGTCACTGTCTTTGAGGTCGCGGCGGAATTGCCCCTTGAACTGCGCCACGCCGATCTGTGCCTGCACATCGGCCATTGTAGGTGCGGCAGGCGCGGTCAGTATCGGCAGCGCGTAGATGCCCGCGGCAAAACCCGCAGCCAGCGCGATGGCATGCGTGATGCCGGACAGCAGCCATTTTTTCATCGAACCTCCTTCCCGGGAATCCGAGCATAAACCAGATCGTCGCAGACTTGACGCTGCTCCCGCATCTGGTGACTATGCGGTGCGTCGTCCGCATCCATCACCTCACGGAGTGCTGCCCCATGTTCCTCAAGCGCGGTTTTGATTCCATCGTGACGACCTGGCTCGCCGGGCTGGTGGTGTTCCTGCCGCTGGCGCTGACACTTGCGGCGCTGGGCTGGCTGATCGGCGTACTCAACCATTATCTCGGCCCGGACAGCATGGTGGGCCGGGTTTTTTCGGCGCTGGGCTACCAGGTTGCCGGCGATTCCCCGGTGCCTTACCTGCTCGGTACATTGGTGCTGATAGTTGCCATTTACCTGCTGGGACTGGCCTTGCGCTTCGGTCTGAAACGCCCGCTGGCGACATTCCTCAACGCCACGCTGCGGCGCATACCGCTGATCGGCAGCCT
>JANNHN010000486.1:0-2307 GCA_031404395.1 Betaproteobacteria bacterium | reverse complement strand
CGCGTTGGGGTTCGCAAGCTCACCCCAACCTACTCACTGCACCTCGACATTCAAATCGAGACCAGACAAAATCGCTCGTTTCCACATTTCGATCATCAACTGATAACTGGCCCTCGTGAAAACGTTGGGACACTACTGATGCGCTCTTAATTATCACGCCAGCGCTCCAGTTGCCGCCGCTCGCGCTTGGTCGGGCGACCGTGGCGATCCTGTCCGGGATCGGCGGCGAATTTGCGCAGCGCAGCCTGTTCTTCGCGCTTCACCCTGCTCGCCTCGTCTTCAGCATACAGCGTGCGCGCTACGGTAGCCGAACCGCGCTTGTCCGACAATCCGGCAATGCGCACCACCCATTCATACGCGCCGATGTGTATCACCAGTTCGTCACCGACGCGCACTTCCTTCGCCGGCTTGACGCGCTCGCCGTTCAATTTGACCTTGCCGCCTTCGACCGCCTGCTGCGCCGTCGATCGCGTTTTGAAAAAACGTGCGGCCCACAACCATTTGTCGATACGGATCGACATTTCAACCAGGCATGGGCTTGCGGCGCGTCAGCGTGATCCAGCCGCGCGCAATGCGGTACACCACCCACAGCCCGAGCAGCAGCATGATCGGAATGCCGATCACCATCCCGATCAGCGTCGCGATCAGCACTGCGGCGATGATCACCCACAGCACCGACCACCAGAATGTGCGAATCTGCCAGGAAAAATGGCTGTCAAGGAAAGTGCCGCGCACCGCATCACGCTTCACGTAATTGATGATCACCGCGATGATCGACGGCCAGCCGGTCAGGAAGGCGGTGACCACAAATGCGGCGCTGGTAATCCCCGTCAGCGCGCTGAAGGCGTGCAGGCCATAGACGATATGGGTCAGGGTGATCAGGTCTTCCGCGGGCAGCGGAGCCAGTGTTTTGCCGTCAATGTCGGTCATGTTTCCTCCTCAGGACAGGTCAATTGCGTGTTTCTTGAAATCCGCCAGCGCGGCAAACTCCAGCGACGCTTCATGCGTCGCCGCGAGCACCACCCGCGGCGCCCTGCCGGCGTCGAGCGCCTCGCGCCAGCGCGGTGCGCACAGGCACCAGCGGTCGCCCGGTTTGAGCCCGGGAAAGCCGAACTCCGGCTGCGGCGTGGACAGGTCGTTGCCCTGGGCCTTGCTGTATTCGAGGAACTCGGCGGTCAGCACCACGCACACGGTATGCGCACCGACATCCTCCGGTCCCGTGTTGCAGCAGCCGTCACGGAAAAACCCGGTCTTCGGCCGGTCGCTGCAGGTTTGCAGCTTCTCGCCCAGCACGTTGCGGGAATGTTCGTGAGGATCAAATCGTCGCATGGCGAATCTCTCTTATGTGCTCGCTTATGGGATCAGGTATTCACTCAGGCGTGCACATGGCGCGTCTGGCGCAGTTTGCCGCGCACACCGGCGCGGGGTTCAGGCCGCACACCTTCGGCCATGAACGGCAACCGGCCTTTGGCGCCGCCGGCTTCGTAATCACCCGCCAGCGCCGCCGCCGCAGTCGCGGCATCCGCGCCCGACTCCACCAGAAAATCATGCAGGTACCCGCACAATTTCTCCAGCGCGAATTCATGGGTTTTGGCGGTGCGCGCATAAAGCCAGTCGGTAAATTGCATGAATCGCGTAAACGGCGCAGCGGCCAGCAGCAACGGCAACGTGCGGTGGAATCGCCCGGAATTGCCGACGAGATCCCAGTAGCGCGCAAAACGCACGATACGCTGCATGTCGCTGAAACTGAGTTTGTCCGTGGCCAGCACCACATACGGCGCGTCCGGGCTGTAGCGCATTGCATGCTGCTCCGTATGACGGGCAATCGGCGCACCACGCAGGCGCTTGAGGATGCCGACCTGGATTTCATGGGGCCTGAGCGCATGCAGCCGGTCGAAACCGCGACCGAAGGTGGCGAGGTCCTCGCCCGGCAAGCCGGCGATCAGATCAACGTGAATCAGCGCCGGGGATGCTTCGCGCAGCCAGCGCAGATTGGCCTCGGCCAGCGTGTTGTCCTGTTTGCGTGAAATGCGCGCCTGCACCGCCTCATCCCAGGTCTGGATGCCGACTTCGAAATGCAGCCTGCCCTGCGGAAAACGTGATATCGCGGCTTTCAGTTTCTCCGGCAGATGATCGGGAATCAGTTCGAAATGGATGAACAGATCATCGCTCAGCCGCGCCAGAAAAAATTCAAGTATCGCCAGGCTCGCCGCAATTTTGAGATTGAAGGTGCGATCCACAAAACGGAAATGGCGCGCGCCGCGGTCGTACAGGGTTTTGATTTCACCGAGAAACCACTCCGGCTCA
>JANNHN010000485.1:0-2092 GCA_031404395.1 Betaproteobacteria bacterium | reverse complement strand
CGCGTTGGGGTTCGCAAGCTCACCCCAACCTACTCACTGCACCTCGACATTCAAATCGAGACCAGACAAAATCGCTCGTTTCCACATTTCGATCATCAACTGATAACTGGCCCTCGTGAAAACGTTGGGACACTACTGATTATTGGTAATTAAGCAATCCCGTTCGCCCTGAGCCCGTCGAAGGGCGTGCGGGCTTCGACAAAGCCTATCCTGAGCTTGCCGAAGGACTCAGCCCGAACGGTGTTATGTATTTTTGAAAAATAAAAATTACAGTGCGTAGGTTGGGGTGAGCTTGCGAACCCCAACGCGCGACCGCTGCAAATACTCAGGATTTTCCAGTGTTGGGGTTCCTTCGTCACCCCAACCTACGTATTGAAAACGTTGGGACATCACCGATTTTCGGAAAATAAAAATTATCGCAGGCTGCGATCATCACTCGGGCTTGATGCCCGCGGCCTTGATCACCTTCGCCCACTTCTCCGTCTCGCTGCGGATATAGGCCGCGAATTGTTCCGGGCTGCTGCCCACGGGCTCAGCGCCGTCGTTGAGCAGGCGCTGTCGCACCTCCGGATTCTGCAATGCGCGCACGACACCGGTGTGCAGTTTGGTGATGATGTCGCGCGGCGTTCCCGCCGGTGCCAGCACGCCGTACCACTGCACGGCTTCGTAGCCGGGAACGCCCGCTTCGGCAATCGTCGGAATGTTGTCCGCGCCCGGCGCACGCTTGGTACCCGTCACGCCCAGCGCGCGCAAACGCCCTGATTTGATATGCGGCTGCGCCGACAGCATGTTGGGCATCATCACCGGCACATGGCCTGCGAGCAGATCCGTGACGCCGGGACCCGAACCTTTGTACGGAATGTGCAGCATGTTCAGTTTGGCCAGCACCAGGAACAATTCCATCGACAGGTGCGGACTGGTGCCGACGCCGGCCGAAGCAAAATTGATCTGCCCGGGACGCGCCCTGGCAAAGGCGATGAACTCTTTCAGGGTGCGCGACGGCAGCGACGGATGAATGGTCAGGACGTTCGACAGTGCCACTGCCTGCGAGACCGGCGCGAGATCTTTCAGCGCATCGTACGGCACCTTCCTGTACATCGCCGGATTGATGGCCAGCGTGCTGATGCCCATCAGCAGCGTGTAGCCGTCGGGGGCGGCACGCGCCACCGCTTCACCGCCGATCATGGTGCCGGCGCCCGGCCGGTTTTCAACGACCACCTGCTGGCCGAGGAACTGCGTCAGTTGCGGCGCAAGGATGCGCGCCGAGATGTCGGTGCCCCCGCCCGGCGACGACGGCACGATCAGGCGCACCGCACGCGTCGGGTATGGGGTTTGCGCCTGCGCCGGAGCAAATATCCCCGCCAGAGTGAAAAATATCAGTAACTTATTGATTTTATTCATTTATTTTATCTCCTCAAAGATGCGAATACAGCACTTTTCCCGCCACCGGCATGGCTGCCGTGAGGATTTCACCGCGATACGAATCGACCACGTACAGCGTTTTGCGGTCAGCGCCGCCGTACGCCATGTTGGTCATGCGATTGCCCTTGTTGCGGCTTTGCACGCGCGCCAGCGGCTCACCCAGCGGACTGAACAACCAGACGATGCCGGGCCGCGCATGCGCTGCCGACAGATTGCCGGCTTCGTCCATCGCCAGTCCGTCGGGGCCGTGAATGCCGGGCAGCACGGCAAACACGCCCGCTTTGGAAATGCCGCCGCCTTTCAGCGGGCAGTGCCACATGCAGTTGGCGCGCGTCATCGCCACGTACAGTACTTTGTCTTCGGGATCGAGCACGATGCCGTTGGGACTGGGTCCGTTGTCGATCAGACCATCGAGACGGCCATCCGCGCCGTGCCGATAAACACGTCCGGTCGGATCGTGAATGCCGGTCTGGCCCTGATCGGTGAAATACAGATCACCGTTGCGCGCAAAGGTCAGGTCGTTGACGCCCTTGAATCCCTCGGACTGGTTATGCGTCAGAAAATCTTCCACGCGTCCCGTTTTGGGATCCAGCCGCAGGATGCCGCGCCGATAATCGGCGATGTACACCGAGCCGTCGCGATGAATGGCGATGCCGTTGGGCCAGCCGTC
>JANNHN010000484.1:0-2497 GCA_031404395.1 Betaproteobacteria bacterium | reverse complement strand
TGGGTGAACCAGACCTTGGAACTCGCATCCATGAAGGCCTTGAACGGCGCGGATGCGCTGCCCATGTAGGTCGGCGCCCCGAAGATGATGGCATCCGCCGCATCGAGGTCCTGCCAGTGTTTCTCGATATCCGCGACCGGGATCAGTTTCGTCTCGATGCCGCCAACACCCGCCGCGCCGCGCGCAACCGCTTTTGCCACTTCAGCCGTATGGCCATAACCGCTGTGATAAACCACTGCTACTTTACTCATGTTTGCTCTCCAGTAATGTCAGGTTGTTGATCTTCAGAAAATAAATGAAACCGTTCGGGCTGAGTCCTTCGACAAGCTCAGGGCGAACGGCGGTTGTTGGTTGTCAATCAAAAAATATCAGTAGTGTCCCAACGTTTTTCAATACGTAGGTTGGGGTGACGAAGGAACCCCAACGCTGAACCCAGTGCAAAGTAGTAGAGTGGAAAACCCCGAGTATTTGCAGCGGTCGTGCGTTGGGGTTCGCAAGCTCACCCCAACCTACTCACTGCTACTTTGCTCATGTGGGTTCTCCGGTTTTCAGGTTGAATCAGATTAAGTGGATTGCGTTGTGGTTCTGTTACGGCAGGTCGAACACCAGCACTTCTGCTGCCCGGCCGTTTTCCAGCACCAGCGTGCCGGCACCGGTTTTGATCGCATCACCTGCGCCCAGCACCTGCCCGTTCACGGTGATCTGCCCGCGGGCGACATGCACATAACCCCGGCGCCCCGCAGCCAGTTGCAGTGCGCCGCGCTCGTCGCCATCGAACAACCCGGCGTAGAGCAACGCGTCCTGGTTCATGCTCACCGAACCGTTGCGGCCATCGGGTGAGACGATCAGCCGCAGGCGTCCGCGTTTCTCTTCGGCGGAAAAATGCTTCTGCTCGTACGACGGCTTGATGCC
This sequence comes from Betaproteobacteria bacterium, assembly GCA_031404395.1. Taxonomy (GTDB): domain Bacteria; phylum Pseudomonadota; class Gammaproteobacteria; order Burkholderiales; family SG8-41. The sequence goes on along the minus strand of JANNHN010000484.1, from coordinate 1,585 downwards.
GGTGAACTTCGGCTCGATCCAGATCTGCAGAAAATGCGTCGTTCCGGATTTGTTGTGATTGAACTCGGAATGGCGCACCCCTGTGCCGGCGCTCATGCGCTGCACGTCGCCCGGAACGATGGTCGAACCGTTGCCCATCGAGTCTTCGTGACCCAGCTCGCCTTCGAGTACGTAGCTGATGATCTCCATGTCGCGATGGCCATGCGTGCCGAATCCCGACCCCGCCTGAACGCGGTCTTCGTTGATGACGCGCAGCGGGCCATAACCCATGTGCTCCGGATCCTGGTAACCGGCGAATGAAAAGCTGTGGTACGAATCCAGCCAGCCGTGGTTGGCATGGCCGCGGTCTTCACTTTTGCGCAGGGTCAGCATGTCGGCTCCTTTTCCGGCTGCGTTGATCAGGTGTTGCATGCAATGCATTCTGGGAGCACTGGCCGGCGCTTGATAGCGAAACTATTTGACCGTATCAGTCAAATTATATGAACTATATTTATATTTAAAAACAATATGTTATATTAATTACTTGGGATTTACTATTTAACAAGATCAAGGCTGAGCCGGACATGAAACTCTCCCTCGACGCATTGCTGGTCATCGATGCCATCGACCGCAAAGGCAGCTTTGCCGCTGCCGCGCACGAACTGCACCGGGTGCCCTCAGCCATCACCTACACCGTGCAGAAACTCGAAGAAGACCTCGACGTGCCGCTGTTCGACCGTCGCGGCCATCGCGCGAAACTCACGGCCGCCGGACGCGAACTGCTGGACGAAGGACGGCATCTGCTGCGTGCCGCGGGAGATCTCGAAGCACGCGTCAAGCGGGTCGCCACCGGCTGGGAGGCAGAACTGCGCATCGCCTTCGACGCCATCATCCCGGCGCGCGCGATGCTCCTGCTGGCGCAGGATTTTTATGCGGAATCCACCAACACGCGGTTGCGTTTCGCCCCGGAAATACTCGGCGGCTGCTGGGACGCGCTGGTGGCGGGCCGCGCCGATCTCGTCATCGGCGCATCCGGCGACGGGCCATCCGGCGGCGGCTATCAGACGCGCGCGCTCGGTGAAATCGAATGGGTTTTTGCAGTTGCCCCGGATCATCCGCTGGCCGCAGCGGCGGAACCGCTGCGCCGCGAAGACATACTGGCACACCGCGCCGTGGTCGTTGCCGACAGTTCGCGCAATCTGCCGCCGCGCACCACCGGCCTGCTGGCGGGCCAGGACACGCTGACGCTCGGCGATGCCGCGGCCAAACTGCAGGCGCAAGCCATGGGCTTGGGCGTCGGTTATCTGCCGCACTGCCTCGCGGCGGCAGCGGTGAAACGCGGTGAACTGGTAATCCGGAAAACCGAAGAACCAAAAGTCAGCCAGTCGCTCTCAACGGCCTGGCGCACGTCCCACAAGGGCAAGGCACTGAAGTGGTTTGTCGAGCAGGTCTCGGTCAAAGGCTGGTTCGATCGTGCGTTGCGCATGGTCTGATCCGCATCGGCAGCACCCAGCTCCGCAGTTCAGTTCCGCAGTTCAGCCCGGCAGATTCACTGCAATCCAGTCCGCAACAAAATCAACGCCCACCTGCCGGTTATCGACATGGG
>JANNHN010000483.1:0-2884 GCA_031404395.1 Betaproteobacteria bacterium | reverse complement strand
CGTGAGTTTTTTTGGACGGCTCGTGACGGGGAAAGGCATACCGGGGCTGACCGATTACATGTTCGATTCCACCAATCCGCGCTACGTCAGGGCGCTCTCGCTGTTTCACGTCTTCATGCCGGTGCTGCTGGTGTGGACGGTCATGCGGCTGGGCTACTCGCCGCAGGCGTTGCCGGCGCAGACGCTGCTGTGCTGGATTGTGATCATGCTCATCTACCGGCTGACTGACCCGAAGCTGAACGTGAACTGGGTGTTCGGGCTGGGCGACAAGCCTCAGCAACGCATCCCGCCGCGCGTTTACCTGGTGCTGCCGATAGTGGTGTTCCCGGTTTTGGTTTATCTGCCTACTCATCTGCTGCTGCAATGGCTGTCGGGTTAAGTATCAGGGTGGCGGGCATTGCCCCCGGGATGTTCTGAAAGGCGAAAATGACGGATATCACGCTGCGCCGCCTGGTGGGATCTGCACTGATCCTGCTGTTTGTTTATCAGGCGGCAACAGCAGTGATCGGCTTGGCGAATGCGGCCGCGGGTGGTGCGACGGCGGTCTTCGTGGCGGCCGTTACTTTTTTCTGCGCACAGCGCGCCAACGCGGGGGTGGGCAACCGGATCTGGTTCATGGTTCCGGCGGTCCTGTTCACGGTGCTGCCGCTGGCGCTCAGGGTGTGGGAGTTATATTCCAGTGAGACCAGCACGTTGACATGGGTTGCCAACTTCACGCCGCTGTTCGTGGGCTTCGTGCTGCCCGCGATCCTGTTGTGGCTGACCTATGCCGAATTACGCAAGAGGACCATGGTCACAAAGACGAGTCCGGATCCGATGACGCCTGCGAACCTGGCCACCGGTCAGTCGATTTCTGATAACTAATTGATTTTAAAATAAAATATGTAAACCCGGGTGTAGATGCAAGGCTGCCGATATATAGTCATAAACTATGATTTAAATCACCACAATCAATTAGAGCTATATCTGTCAAAGGTCTAGCATGGGATCTCCACTTTTGAATGGAGGCCACCATGAGCAAATCCCCGCAATGCCCGCTGATCAGCGCCAATGGCGCGCCGGTCGCTGAAGACAACAACAGCATCACCGCCGGCGAATGCGGCCGTCAGACCAATTCAGAGTTCGTGTCTAAGCTGAACTCTGGACTTTCAGCAGGGGCCCAACAGGATGGTCTTTTCTAAGACACATTTCAGTGATCAGTTCCTGGATTCCAAACCAGACCTAGTAGTTGTGTGCAAACGATAAAGGAGAGAACGTATGTCAACCGAAACAAAATGCCCTTTTAATCACAAGGCTGGCGGCGGCACGTCGAATCGGGACTGGTGGCCGAACCAGTTACGACTCGACATCCTGCATCAACATTCCGCCCTGTCCAATCCCATGGGCGAGGATTTCAATTACGCTGAAGGGTTCAGGAGTCTTGACCTGAAAGCCGTGAAGAAGGACCTTCTCGCACTGATGACCGACTCGAAGGACTGGTGGCCGGCGGACTTCGGTCATTACGGGCCTTTGTTCATCCGGATGGCATGGCACAGTGCCGGCACGTACCGCACCGGTGACGGTCGCGGCGGTGCAGGCAACGGCAGCCAGCGCTTTGCGCCGCTCAACAGCTGGCCCGACAACGTCAATCTCGACAAGGCACGGCGGCTGCTCTGGCCGATCAAGCAAAAGTATGGCAAGAAAATCTCATGGGCTGACCTGATCATTCTTGCCGGCAACGTCGCCCTTGAATCAATGGGATTCAAGACCTTCGGTTTCGCCGGCGGGCGAGAGGACATCTGGGAACCGGAAAAGGAAATCTACTGGGGCTCCGAGAACAAGTGGCTGGATGACCAGCGCTACTCCGGCGACCGCGACCTTGAGAACCCGCTCGCTGCCGTCCAGATGGGGTTGATTTACGTCAATCCGGAAGGCCCGAACGGCAAGCCGGATCCGGTCGCCGCGGCACGGGATATCCGCGAGACCTTCGCCCGCATGGCCATGAACGACGAGGAGACCGTTGCGCTCATCGCCGGTGGCCATACCTTCGGCAAGACTCACGGCGCAGGCGATGCGAAACATGTGGGGCCTGAGCCCGAGGCTGCCGGCATCGAGGAGCAGGGCTTTGGCTGGAAGAGCAGCTACGGCAAAGGCAAGGGCGGCGACGCGATCACCAGCGGCCTGGAAGTCACCTGGACCACCACGCCCACTAAGTGGAGCAACAACTTCTTCGAGAACCTGTTCGGCTACGAATGGGAACTGACGAAGAGCCCGGCCGGTGCGCACCAGTGGACGCCGAAGGGTGGCGTGGGCGCTGGTACGATTCCGGATGCCCACGACCCGGCCAAGCGTCACGCGCCGACCATGCTGACCACAGACCTCTCCCTGCGGGTCGATCCGGCCTACGAAAAGATTTCGCGGCGCTTTCTTGCACATCCGGATCAGTTCGCCGACGCCTTCGCGCGGGCGTGGTTCAAGCTGACGCACCGCGACATGGGTCCGCGTGCACGCTATCTCGGCCCGGAGGTTCCAGCGGAAGCGCTGATCTGGCAAGACCCCATTCCGGCGGTCGATCACAAACTGATCGATGACAAGGACATTGCCATCCTCAAGGGCAAGATTCTGGCTTCGGGCCTGTCGGTCCCGGAACTGGTGTCGACTGCCTGGGCATCGGCGTCCACCTTCCGTGGCTCCGACAAGCGCGGCGGTGCAAACGGTGCACGCATCCGTCTCTCACCGCAGAAGGATTGGGAAGTCAACCAGCCTGCCCAGCTGGCGAAAGTGCTCAAGACTCTGGAAGGCATCCAGACCGCGTTTAACGGCGTGCAGTCCGGGGGCAAGCAGGTTTCGCTCGCTGACCTGATCGTTTTGGCCGGTTGTGCAGGCGTAGAGCAAGCGGTGAAAA
>JANNHN010000482.1:0-2578 GCA_031404395.1 Betaproteobacteria bacterium | reverse complement strand
CGGTTTCGATGCCGGCCAGCGCGTCGAGTACCGGCAGTCCGATATTCCCGGCCACGACCGGCCGCAGCGCCGCCGCGGCGCAGATTTCACCGGCCATGGCCGTCACGGTGCTCTTGCCGTTCGAGCCGGTAATCGCGAGGATCGGCGGCGCATTGCCGCGTGCGCGCAACGCCTGCGCGAACAGTTCAACGTCGCCCACCACCGGCACGCCGCGTCGCGCGGCTTCAGCAATGGCGCCGCCGCGACGATCGACGCCCGGGCTGACCGCGATAATGTCGGCAATCGCCGCTTCCGCATCCGGCGTCACGCCCAGCATCAGCGGCATGTCCGGAAAATCGCGGCGCAGGGTTTCACCGTGCGGCGGGGTCGTGCGGGTATCGGTGACGCGCACTACCGCGCCGCGCCGGTGCGCCCACCGCGCCATCGACAGTCCGGAATCGCCGAGGCCGACAACCAACACCTTTGCGCCTTCAAGGATCAGCATCAGCAATGGCTCCCGTGTGCCACTACGGCTGCAGACGCGACATCTCCGGCGCAGCCGGCCATGCCGGTGTTCCCTGGATTCGTGTCTATACAGATCACTCCGCATCTCATCGCAGCTTCAGCGTGGACAAACCCACAAGCACCAGCATCATCGTGATGATCCAGAACCGCACTGGGTGGTTTTGGCTCCGGCCGCCATGTCGCGCAGACGCAACAAGGCTTAACCTGCCAAGCAGGTTAGCCTTCGCCGAAACCACCCCGCCGTTCGCTTTTCTGATCATCTATCTCAACTTCAGTGTCGAAAGTCCCACGAGCACCAGCATCATCGTGATAATCCAGAAGCGAACGACGACCTGGTTTTCTTTCCAGCCCTTCAGTTCAAAATGATGGTGCAACGGCGCCATGCGGAAAATCCGCTTGCCGGTCAGCTTGAACGAGGCCACCTGCAAGATCACCGAGAGGGTTTCAACGACGAATACGCCGCCCATGATGAACAGTACGATCTCCTGCCGCGCGATGACGGCGATGGTGCCCAGCGCCGCACCCAGTGCCAGCGCACCGACGTCACCCATGAATACTTCCGCGGGGTAGGCGTTGAACCACAGGAAGGCGAGACCGGCGCCCGCGATGGCACCGCAAATCACCGTCAGTTCGCCGGCGCCGGGAATATACGGAAACGCCAGATACCTGGCGAACACCGCATGGCCTGCCACGTAGGCGAAAATGCCGAGTGCGCTGCCCACCATGACCGTCGGCATGATGGCGAGGCCGTCCAGCCCGTCCGTCAGATTCACCGCATTGCTGGTGCCGACGATGACCAGATAAGTCATGACGATGAAGCCGATCGTGCCCAGCGGATAAGCGACCTGCTTGAAAAACGGCACAATGAATGTGGTCTGCGCCGGCAGATTCGTCGAATACGCAATGAAAATGGCTGCAGCAAGGCCGATCACCGATTGCCAGAAGAATTTTGTTTTTGCCGACAATCCTTTGGGATTGCGGCGCACCACCTTGCGGTAATCATCGACCCAGCCTACCGCGCCGAAGCCGATGGTCACGCACAGCACCACCCAGACAAAGCGGTTTTCCAGATCGGCCCACAGCAGCGTCGTGACGATGATCGACACCAGAATCAGCGCACCACCCATCGTCGGCGTACCTGCCTTCACCAGATGGGTCTGCGGGCCGTCATCGCGCACGGACTGGCCAATTTTGTACGCAGCCAGCTTGCGAATGAGCACCGGCCCGATGGCGAAGGAAATCAGCAACGCCGTCAGGCACGCCAGCACGGCGCGCAACGTCAGATAGCTGAAAACATTGAAAGCGCGGATGTCCTGCGCGAGCCACTGTGCCAGTTCGAGGAGCATCGTCTATGCCTTCTCCGCCTGCGCTTCCAGACTGCGTACTACCCGCTCCATCTGCATGAAGCGGGACCCTTTGACCAGCACTGTTGTCTGCGCATCGAGCGCGTTCTCCACGTCGGCGAGAAGTTCCTCGATGCGCGGGTAATGCCGCGCACCTTCTCCGAATGCGCGTGCGGCATCTGCAGCCAGATCACCCAGCGTATAGAGCCTGTCGATGCCGGATGCACGCGCGTATGCACCCGCCTCCTGATGAAACGCCGGACCCTGCGCCCCGACCTCGCCCATGTCGCCAAGCACCAGCAGCTTGCGTCCGCGCGCATGCGCCAGCACGTCGGTCGCCGCGCGCACCGAATCGGGATTGGCGTTGTAGGTGTCATCAATCAGCACGGCCCCACGCACGCCCTGTTTCATCTGCAACCGTCCCCGCACCGGCACGAAACGTTCCAGTGCGCGCGCACAGGCGTCCAGCGTCGCGCCCGCTGCAGTAGCGGCAGCCACTGCGGCCAATGCATTGCGCACGTTATGTTCTCCGGCCAGCGGCAATGCGATGCGGGCCGTTGCTCCCGGCACGCTGACGTCGAGCGTCGCCGTCGCGGCATCCATGCGGCACTGTGCGGTTACGGCCGCGCGGCCCAGTCCGAAATCACGCACGGTGCGCACGCCGGCGGTGGTGCGCCATACGGCGGCATGCGCATCGTCGGCGTTAATCACCGCCGTGCCGTCAGCCGGCA
>JANNHN010000481.1:0-3385 GCA_031404395.1 Betaproteobacteria bacterium | reverse complement strand
ATCAATGGCGCCTGCCTGATCAAGGAGCACGAACAGCGCAGCGTCGACTTCATGCAACGCTATCTGGCGCGCAGTCCGCTCTCCTCTTTTGCCTTCCAGGCCAATCTGATCCACGCCACAAATTTCAGCAAGCCCCTGTCCGAGACCCTTGCCGGCCTGCCGCGTGAACTGTATGTCATCGGGCAAATGCTGGGAACAGCCGATCTGGTCAGCCAGATTGCCGGACGCTACTACCTGGAGCGTTGCCGCCACTTTCTCTTCCGCGAATTTGTCGTCGCCGGTGTGGATCGCACGGTTACCCCGAGCGGAGAAATCATCGTGCACTATGCAACGCCGGAGGATCTGTTGCGCAAAACCCCGGATTTTTACGAGCATGTGGCTAAACATCGCCTCGAGGGGGATTTCGAGCGCATCTACCGCTACGTCGCTGCGCATTTTGGCGGCGATAACCCCTATGAACGGGCAATGCAGCATAACCTCGATTACCTGAAGGCAATGATCGCGCGCAACGATTTTTCGGCACTGCACCGCAAACCCGTGCCGCTGATGCCGCTGCCCGGTTAGAGCAGGTTGTTGCAAAAGTGATGGGCGGCGCGTCGGGAGCGTAGCGACCGAGCGCATACGCCTTCAGGCCATTGATTTTATGAGTGTTGGAAAACCACTGGCAATGAACAAGCATGCAGGAGTTGTGTTTTTCAACACGCTGTTAGCTGAAAAAGGCACGCGTTCTCTGTGCGCCACCGTATAAGGCCAGCGCTGCCGTTCAGGCCACTCAACACGAACAGGAATTCCCCTCTCCCTCGTACGCGGGGGAGAGCCTGCGCAGCAGGCGAGGGGGCCGGGTAGGGCGAGGGGCAAGACAAAAACGATTTGTTGCGCCCTCAGTCTTTCGGTTTCCAGTCCATCGCCATTCTTTCGGCCGAGCGCTGCTCGTTCGCTGACAGCCGTGACTGCATCTTTTCTCGATGGCCCTGGCGGTCTTCGATGACCGATTTGCAGATCGGTATCCCGGCGCACTGGCTGGCCGCCAGCCGTGCGATCAGCAGCCACTTGTAACCCTCGACATCATCCGTCGAAATGATCAGACCGTTCGCGTAGAGTGCGCCGAGGTTGATCATCGACGGCAGGAAAGCGCGCTCGGCGGCCTTCAGATAATAAGTCGCCGCTTCGACCACATCCCTGGCGACGCCGTTCTTCCCCGCTTCGTAGGAATATCCGGCGTTGTGGCAGGCAGACAGGTCGCCGAGGGCGCAGCCCTTGCGGTACCAATCCGCGGCGTTGCCGAATTTGGCGACGGACACGCGGCGCTGGGTCAGCAGGTTACCGAGTTGCAGGGCGGCGTTACCGTTGCCCTTGTTCGCCTGTTCGCGGAATGCCAGTGCGGATTTTTCGTCCTGTTTGGAGTCGGGCGGGGCGGCGGACCAGGCGAGGGTGGGGAGGAGGGCGAGGGCGACAGTGGCGAGTTGATGCAGGCTGATGGCGCGCATGGGGAGCATCTTAACTGCAAATTCGCGGGTGCAGCCCGGGACTACTTCGGCTTCCGGGATGTAGGTTGGGGTGAGCTTGTGAACCCCAACAGCATTTCACGCGAGAAACAGGGCTCCGTATATCACTGTCCTGATATCACTTGACGAGGGTCAGTGTGATCAGCAGATCCCTGCCGTCCACCTTTGCATCGTGCTGCATCATGCTGCGCAGGATCAGGACCATGCGCGTGCGACCGTCGCCCTGTATGACATTGACCGAGTGCAAATCGCCCTCGCTGACCTCATGGTACCGGCCGAGGCCGGTCACGGTGTGCGGAAAGTCGAAGGCGATCCGTGGTGGTGTCGCGACAACGAGGCCGGCAGGTGGCGCCGCCAGCGGCACTTTCGTGCGTACCTTGATCAGGATCTGGCCGGGCTGCAGCGTCACGGCCACGGCCTCGATGGCGTTTTGCGCGGGATCCGGAACCTCGGGTGGTGCCGGATCCGCAGGTTGTTCCGGCGGGCTCTGCGTCCGTCCGGACTGCTGTGTCACGGCAACCGCGTCGGGGGTATTTTGCGCGGGCGCTGAAACCTCAGGCGGCACTGCAGCCACAGTTTGCTGTTGCTGGCCCTGCAGCCGGGCGCGCCACTCACGGGCAACGGCCGCATCCGGCGCCTCGCCCAATTCACCGTTCTCGTAGATTTCGGCCATGCGCACGATTGCAGGCTGAAAGCCGTTGCGCGCTGCGGCACGATAGGTCGCGACCGCGGCTTTGTTGTCCTGCGGAACGCCCCGGCCGGCGGCGTGCATGCGCGCCAGATTCGCCATGGCTTCGGGAAAACCGAGCAGCGCCGCCTTGGAAAACATCGCAGCCGCCTGCGTGTCGTCGCGCGGCGTGCCTATGCCATCCGCGTGCATGATGCCCAGGTAATTCAGCGCGCGTACGTCGTCGCGTTGCGCGGCTTCCTGAAATTCCCTGAATGCGGTGGCGAAGTCGCTTTGCTTGTACGCGGCAACACCTGCCGCAACATCGGCCGCAGCCGGTGCTGAATACAGCGCGAGCAGCAGCGCCGCGATCCAGGATGTCAGTCCCGTGGATTTGGGAAGCATAGAGAAGTATCTTAACTGCAAATGCAAATACGCCGGCGGCGGGCTATTTTCTTTTGCACGGCCAAAAAAATCACCTGAGAAGAGGCCGCGCTGGCCGCTGCAGTGGTGTCTACCGGACGAGAGCAGGAAACAGCGCGACGCACAGCGCAACGGCGGACAAGGCCAGCGCGACTGCGCAAAGCAGGGTTGTGCGCCGGAGCTTTGCTTCTGCCATTGCCGCGGCTTGTTCCAGTGCCGCCACCGTCACCTGCAGTTGCTCCGCCAGTTCCTTGATGTGCGCTGCGTTTTGGGCGGCCGCTGCTTGCAGCTCCGCGATCTGTTGTTGCAGCAAGGCGGCCTGATTTTCAGTCGCGTCAGATTTTTTCTTGGTGAACGCGGGCACGGCGACCGCAACGATCGTCCCGATGTGCGGCAACACGGCCTTCAGCGCGGGAATCAGCCATGCGGCCATGGGTCACTCCTGCGCGCCGGGTTGCGCGGCGATTCAGCCCTCTGACTTGACGCTGGATGCGGGTTCATTCTTGTAGGCTCCACGGATGTTCAGGAAGGCGAGGGCGATCTGCAGGATAACCAGTGCGTAGGCCTGAACATACCAGCCCCAGATCACCCACAGGGCGTTGCTCAGCAGAAAGCACCAGAAGCCGATCAGGCGTTTGTGTTTGGCCTGGGAGGCGATGAGCCACGCGGCGATGATCGTGACGATCATGGCGGGCCATTGGAGTTGGTGGAGATAGTCCATGGGGGTGGCTCGGGTTTTGGGTTGCTGCTGGTAACTTGGATGCGTGTGGGAAACATTTTAACTGCAAAG
>JANNHN010000480.1:0-2053 GCA_031404395.1 Betaproteobacteria bacterium | reverse complement strand
TTGCGCGGTGTTTCCGGCTTTGGAGCGCCGCCTTGAATTCACCGAGAACGACATCCATTACCTCGGCAACCTGTGTCACAACTGTGGCTCCTGCCTGTATGCCTGCCAGTTCGCGCCGCCGCACGAATTCCAGGTGAATTTCCCCAAACTGATGGCCAAGGTGCGCGGCCAGACCTACCGCAAATACGCGTGGCCCGGTTTCCTCGGCATGCTCTACGAGAAAAACGGCGTGGCGGTCAGCCTGATTACCGCATTCAGCATCGGACTGCTGTTCCTGCTCGCGGGCGCGCTGACCAACCCGGCGCAGTTTTTTTCTGCGCACAGCGACGCACAGGGTTCGTTTTACGCGCTGATGCCGCACAATCTGATGGCCGGAGTATTCGGCGTGGTGTCATTGTTCGTGGCGGTGGCGCTGTTCATGGGCTTCGTGCGCTTCTGGCCGTCCATGGGCGAGGAGGTGGCGGATTTTTTCAAACCGCGGCCGCTGGGCGAGGCGTCGGTAGACGTGCTGACGCTGAAGTACCTCGACGCCGGCGGCGAGAACGAAGGCTGCACCTATCCAACGGAGCAGAAGTCGTTCTCGCGCAAGACCTTTCATCACTTCACGTTCTACGGTTTCATGCTGTGTTTTGCCGCGACCAGCGTGGCCACGCTCTACCACTATGTATTCAAACAACCGGCGCCGTATCCGTTCTGGAGTCTGCCGGTATTGCTGGGCACCGTCGGCGGTATTGGACTATTGATCGGACCTGCAGGATTGCTCTGGATCAAACATCAGCGTGATCCCGAATTCAAAGTACCGGAGCAAGCCGGCATGGATGCCGGTTTCCTCGTACTGCTGTTCATGATCAGCCTGACGGGTTTGCTGTTGCTCGCGTTCCGGGAAGCTGCAGCAATGGGCACGCTGCTGGCAGCGCATCTCGGGTTCGTGCTTGCGCTGTTTCTGACCATGCCCTACGGCAAGTTCGTGCATGGGATGTATCGTCTTGCGGCACTGGTGCGCTTCCATCTTGAGAAGCGGCGGCCGGTGCCGGGGATCGCGCCAGAGTAAAAATATAAATAAAAACAACAGGTTATGTTGTTCTCTATGGGGCCGCGCTGCGGCCCCGCAGTTTTTTGTACGGCCGTCACCGGTATGATGGGCGCTTCCAATCCAACAACAACCCCGGAGAAGCACCATCATGCTGCCCCGTTTCGTTGCCGTCCTGCAGTCGTTCCTGATCATTGCGTTGTTGTCGTACCCCGGCGCATATGCCGCAAGCCCGACCGTCAAACAGCCGCAGGTCGACACGCCCAAGCGCATCCTGTTCATCGGCAACAGTTATATGTATTACAACGACAGCCTGCACAATTATGTGCTGCGGATGACCATTGCCGCAGATCAGGCGCTGGCGAAACTGCTGCAATTCAGATCCGCAACCATCAGCGCCGCGCCGCTTGCGTACCATAATATTGAACACCTGACCGGGCCGGGCAAGCTGGGTATCAAGCAGCCGTTCGAGCTGGTGATCATGCATGGCGAAAGCATCGATGCATTGACCGATGCGCGCCGCGCGGCCTTTCGCGAAACAGCGATTGAGTTCAACAAGGTCATCACCGGACGCGGCGGCAAGACCGCGCTTTACATGACGCCCGCGCACATCAAGCCCAGTAAATTCGCCAGCCCCGACATGATTCGCAAAATTGAGGATATGTTCGTGTCAGTGGGCAATGAAATCGGCGCACTGGTGATCCCGGTCGGGCTGGCGTTCGAGGAGGCTTACCGCCAGCGCCCCGACATCAAACTGCACCAGGATTACGACGGCAGCCACCCGACCCTGATCGGCACCTACCTTGCAGCGTGCACAATCTACGCAAGCGTCTACGGCAAATCGCCGGTGGGGAATTCGTACGACTACTACGGCAAGGTAGACAAGGAGGACGCGGCGTTTCTGCAGAAGGTGGCGGAAGAGACGGTGAGGAAGTTTTACGGACGGTAGCGGGGGAGTACAGCGGACTGCAGGGTTTGCCGTTTTTGTTCATGTGTTTCTGCGGTGATGTCATTTATTGCCAA
>JANNHN010000479.1:0-2386 GCA_031404395.1 Betaproteobacteria bacterium | reverse complement strand
CGGGTTGCGCTGTATGCGCAACATCTGCGCGAGGGCCGCACCGACGGCAAGGCCAAACCGAAAATCATCAGGAAGATGGGCGCAACCTGCCTGATTGATGCCGGCGGCGGACTGGCGTTTCCGGCGGCAGCATTGGCTGTCAACGAAACGATCAAGCGCGCGCGGCGCTACGGTGTGGCTTTTGCCGGCGTCACCAACAGCCATCATTTCGGTGCTGCTGCCTATCATCTCGCGCCGGTTGCCGAAGCCGGGATGGTCGGGCTTGCGTTCACCAACTCACCGGCGGCGATCAATGCCTGGGGCGGCAAAAAAGCCTTTTTCGGCACCAATCCAGTGGCGGCCATTTTCCCGAGGAAAAACGCCGCGCCGGTGGTCATCGATTTGTCGCTGACCGAAGTCACCCGCGGCAAGATCATGCTGATGGCCAAGGAAGGCAAGCCGATTCCACTGGGTTGGGCGGCCGATCGTGACGGCAATCCGACCACCGATGCACAGGCCGCACTGACCGGCAGCCTCACCGCGATCGGCGGCGTCAAAGGCACGGCGCTGGCGCTGATGGTTGAAGCATTGTGCGTGGCGCTGACCGGTGCGGCGCTGAGCCGCGAGAATGATTCGTACTTCGAACCCGGCAACAAACCGCGCATCGGCCATGCCGTGCTCGCCATTGATCCCGCAGCACTGGCCGGCGCCGACGTGTATTACGCGCGCATCGAAGACATGATCCGTCACATGCTCACTGATGAGGGTGTGCGGTTGCCCGGTGCGCGGCGGCAGCAGGCGACCGCGAAGGCGCGGGCTGAGGGCCTGGTGATTTCAGACGCGCTGCATCAGGAACTGCGCAAATTGGCGGGGCGTACACGCAAAAGTTGATTGCCAGGCGAGCGTTGATACTGTATTATTGTAAGCTGTTGTTTTTAAACAATATTTTAGATAATAGATTGTATTTTTCCGCAGGCTGTTGAGCCGCGCCTGCATTACCAATAACCCACCGGGCTCGTCACACCGCTGCGCAATGAATCACGCCGTCGATTCCCGTTCGCTGCAACTGCTCAATACCGTATTCGGCCATCCCGCATTCCGCGGCGCGCAGCAGGATATCGTCGGCCATATCGCAGGCGGCGGCGACGCGCTGGTGCTGATGCCCACCGGCGGCGGCAAGTCACTGTGTTTCCAGTTGCCGGCATTGCTGCGCGAGGGCACGGCGCTGGTGGTGTCGCCGCTGATCGCGCTGATGCAGGACCAGGTCGCGGCGCTGACGCAACTGGGCGTGCGCGCAGCCTTTCTCAATTCGACACTCGACGGCCGCGAGGTCAACGCCTGCGAACAGCGGCTTCGCGCCGGTGAGCTCGACCTGCTCTACGTCGCGCCCGAACGGCTGGTGATGCCGCGCATGCTGGAATGCCTCGCCGCATCGAAACTCGCGCTGTTCGCTATCGACGAAGCGCATTGCGTGTCGCAATGGGGGCACGATTTTCGCCCGGAATATCTGCAGCTCTCGGTATTGCACGAAAAATTTCCGGCAGTGCCGCGCATCGCGCTGACGGCGACTGCCGATCCGCAGACCCGCACCGAAATCATCCACCGCCTGGCGCTCGACGACGCGCGGGTGTTCATCTCCAGCTTCGACCGGCCCAATATCCGCTACACCATCGTCGACAAACAGGAGGCGCGGGCGCAACTGCTGCGTTTCATCCGCGACGAACATGACGGCGAAGCCGGCATCGTGTATTGCCTGTCGCGAAAAAAGGTCGATGAAACCGCGGCGTGGCTGGCCTCCCAACGGGTGCGCGCGATTCCCTATCACGCCGGCATGGATGCCGCATCGCGCGCCGCGAACCAAGCGCGCTTTCAGCGCGAGGACGGCATCGTCGTCGTCGCCACCATCGCCTTCGGCATGGGCATCGATAAACCCGATGTGCGTTTTGTCGCTCACCTCGACCTGCCGAAAAGCATTGAGGGTTACTATCAGGAGACCGGCCGTGCCGGGCGCGACGGCGCGCCGGCCGACGCGTGGATGACGTACGGGCTGGGTGATGTGGTGCAGCAGCGGCGCATGATTGACCAGTCCGAGGGCAGCGAGGAATACCGCCGCGTGTCCGTCGCCAAACTCGAGGCGCTGCTCGGTCTGTGCGAAACCGCGGGCTGCCGCCGGGTGCGCCTGCTCGATTATTTCGGCGAGAACAGCGCACCCTGCGGCAATTGCGACACCTGCCTCGAGCCGCCGCAGACCTGGGATGCCACCGATGCCGCGCGCAAGGCGCTGTCCTGCATCTATCGCACCGGCCAGCGCTTCGGCGCCATGCACCTGATCGACGTGCTGCGCGGCCGCGTCACCGACCGCGTGACGCAGCGGGGGCACGACCAGCTCAGCGTCTTCGGCATCGGC
>JANNHN010000478.1:0-8987 GCA_031404395.1 Betaproteobacteria bacterium | reverse complement strand
GCAGACGACAGCGACGATGACAACGACAGTCCCGACCTTGCAGAATGCGCACGGCGCATCCTCGCCTCGGGATGTGAGTACGTGTTGATCACCGGGACGCACGAGAACACCGAAGAAGTCACCAACACGCTGTACAACAATGAGGGCGTTGTGCGCAGCGATTCGTGGCCGCGCCTGCCCGGCAACTATCACGGTTCCGGCTGCACGCTGGCCTCCGCGCTGGCAGCCACCATCGCCAACGGCGTCGATATGCAGGAGGCTGCCCGCGACGCCCAGGAATACACCTGGCAATCGCTGAAGTTCGCGTTCCGGCCGGGCATGGGCCAGCACATTCCGGACCGGCTGTTCTGGGCCCGCGAAGAGGGTGCCGCGCCCGGCGTGCCCGAAGGCGACGGCGAACCACCAGCGTGAAAGCGCGGATCGCCGGTCTTTACGCGATCACACCCGATCTCGCCGACAGCGACGACTTGCGGCGGCGGGTACAAGCGGCACTGCGCGGCGGCGCACAGGTCATCCAGTATCGCAACAAGACCGCATCGCCGGCATTGCGCGCAGAACAGGCGCACATGCTGCAAATCCTCTGCGCTGCATCCGGCGTACCGCTGATCATCAATGATCATGCCGCGCTGGCCGCAGAGATCGGCGCCGCCGGCCTGCATCTGGGCGGCGATGACGGCCCGCTCGCGGCGGTGCGCGCCGCACTGGGGCCGGATCGCCTGCTCGGCAGCTCCTGTTACGACCGCATCGAACTGGCGCAAGCGGCGATTGCCGCGGGCGCCGACCACATCGCCTTCGGCAGCTTCTTTCCGTCCACCGTCAAACCGGGGGCGGTACACCCGCCCATTGATCTGTTGACCCGCGCCAAAGCCCGCTTCAGGGTGCCGGTGGTCGCCATCGGCGGCATCACCCTGGAAAACGCGCCGCAACTGATCGCCGCCGGTGCGGATGCCATCGCTGTCATTTCCGCGGTATTCTCGGCACCCGATGTGGAAAAGGCAGCGCGCGCTTTTCAGTCGTTGTTCAAAAAATCCCCATGAAGTCCTCATGAAAAAAAGCCAGAAACTGTTCAACCACGCCCAGCTGGTCATGCCCGGCGGCGTCAATTCCCCCGTCCGCGCATTCAAATCCGTCGGCGGCACACCGCTGTTTTTCCAGCGCGGCAAAGGTGCCCTGATGTGGGATGCCGACGGCAACAGCTATATTGATTACGTCGGCTCGTGGGGTCCGCTGATCTGCGGCCACGCGCATCCGGACGTCATCAAGGCCGTGCAGCAGGCGGCGGAACGCGGCCTGTCCTTCGGCGCACCGACCGAAGCCGAGGTCGAAATGGCCGATGTGTTGCGCAAACTGGTGCCGTCGCTGGAGCAGGTGCGGCTGGTCAGTTCCGGCACCGAAGCGACGATGAGCGCGATCCGGCTCGCCCGCGGTTTCACCGGGCGCAGCAAAATCATCAAGTTTGAAGGCTGCTACCACGGCCATGCCGATGCGCTGCTGGTCAAGGCCGGCTCCGGCGCGCTGACCTTCGGCCAGCCGTCCTCCGCCGGTGTACCGCCGGAAACCGCGGCGCATACGCTGGTGCTCGACTACAACAATGAAGCAGCGCTGGAAATAACTTTTGCCCGCGATGGCGCCGAAATTGCTGCGGTCATCGTGGAGCCCGTCGCCGGCAACATGAACCTGGTCGCGCCCCGACCGGGCTTTCTCGAATTGCTGCGCCGGCTGTGTACGCAGCATGGCGCCGTGTTAATTTTCGACGAGGTCATGACGGGTTTCCGCGTCGCCCTGGGTGGTGCGCAGGCGCTGTACGGCATCAAGCCCGATCTGACGACGCTGGGTAAAGTCATCGGTGGCGGCATGCCGGTGGGCGCCTTCGGCGGGCGCCGCGACATCATGCAATGCCTGGCGCCGGTGGGTCCGGTGTATCAGGCCGGTACGCTATCGGGCAATCCGGTGGCGGTGGCCGCCGGACTGGCCACGCTGAAATTGATCCAGGCGCCGGGCTTCTACGACAAACTCGGCGCAACAACGCATCAATTGTGCAACGGCCTGGCCGCAGCCGCACAATCACACCGCATCCCGTTTTCTGCGCGCAGCATCGGCGGCATGTTCGGCATATATTTCCGCGAAACCCCGCCGACCTCGTACGCCGAGGTCATGCAATGCGACAAAGAGGCCTTCAACCGCTTCTTTCATGCCATGCTCGCGGAAGGCGTGTATCTGGCGCCTTCAGCCTACGAGGCGGGCTTTGTTTCGGCGGCTCACGGCCCGGCCGAAATCGACAAGACCATCAAAGCCGCAGCCAAAATATTTGCTGCGTTTTGAGCGCCAGCTAGACAAAAATATAAATAAAAACAACGGGTTATATAATTTCACTGTGCTGCATCTCAATGTCATCCGTAGCCACGCCACCTGACCCCGCTGTCGCGGGGAAAGTCCGCCTGTCCAAACTGATGTCGGAGCAGGGTTTGTGTTCGAGGCGCGAGGCCGACGTCTATATTGAACGCGGCTGGGTGCTGGTCGATGATGTGCCGGTCACCGAACTCGGCACCCGCATCTGGCCCACCCAGAAAATCACGCTGACCGCTGCCGCAAAAAAACAGCAGCAGGAACGGGTCACCATACTGATCCACAAACCGATCGGCTTTGTGTCGGGCCAGGTCGAGGACAACCATCGTCCGGCCGTCACGCTGGTCACCGTTCAGACGCAGTACCGGAGCGAGCGCGATGCGCCGCGCTTCGACCCGCGCCATCTGCGCGGCTTGGCGCCCGCCGGACGACTCGACATCGATTCCACCGGATTGCTGGTGTTGACCCAGGACGGCCGCATCGCCAAACAATTGATCGGCGAGAACTCGCGGGTGGAGAAAGAATATCTGGTGCGCGTCACCGGCACACTGTCGAAAGAAAATCTCGCGCTGCTCAATCACGGTCTCTCCCTCGACGGCGAAGCCCTGCGGCCGGCCCAGGTGTCGTGGCAGAACGAGGATCAGTTGCGCTTTGTGCTGCGCCAGGGGAAAAAGCGCCAGATCCGCCGCATGTGCGAAATGGTCGGGTTGACCGTCGCCGGGCTGAAACGCGTGCGCATCGGCAATGTCATGCTGGGGAACCTGCCCGTCGGGCTGTGGCGCTACCTGCGCGGGGACGAGCAGTTCTGAGGTTCTGAAACCGCTGTGCGGATTAACCGGGGCGCACCGCGGGCCTGGCAGCGGGCTTGAGTGGCGTGCGTGTCGTACCGCCGCGTTTGGTGCCGGCCGCCGCCACCGCGGTCGGGCGATCATCGACGACCAGCGCGCTGACGCGGGCCAATTCCTCGCGCAATGCCGCAGGACCACCCAATGCATTCATGCGCCGCTGACGCGCCGTGGGATCACGCAGTGCATGCAGACCGGTCAAATACAGCAACAAATCATCCGAAGAGTGGTTTTCGTCGCCACCGACACGCGGGAAATCACGCGGGAAATCGGCATACATCCGCGTCTTGCCCGGATACAACATCTGCGCCACAAAACCAAAACAACTGACGCAGACTTCGGCCGTCACACCGTTTAACTCGCAATAAGGCGTGGCATTGTCGATCCACGGTCTCACGCGCCGCTGCAGATTGGCTTGCAGACGGCCGACCGCGGCTTCATTGCGGTAGGGGCGCAGTCCGTATTGATGTTCAACCGTAAAGCGCCGTCCGTTGGCGTTGTACTCGCCTGCCGCGATAAACGGCACCACGGTGACGCCCACGCCGGGAAAGGACCAGGCAATGCGCCGATCGGCTAATTCCATGCCCACCTGGATTTCCTGCTCGCCGTCCGGCGCGGTGATGATCCAGAAATGCACATAACCGGCCTGCCCCGCGCCGGTTGACGTCACAATCGACGGCGCGTGCACCGATTTCGTCGCGGCAGAGTTCGATTTCGCAGGCTGTGTAACCGCCGCGAGTCCGGAAACACCTGTGGTATGCCCCGCGCCGGGGAACGCCAGCCCCGGCAACAAACACAACAGGGTGATGAGTGGTCTATGCATGGTGAGATTGGGCCAAGTACGGGGCTGGAAGTTCACTCGCCGCGCATTGTAGTTCACCATCGATCGCCGGGAACGCCTGATCAGGGCGTTTTGTCACTCATGTGCTGACATACTCTGCCACTTCGACAAGATTCCCGTCCGGATCGCGGAAATAAACCGACCGCAACGCCCCCAGCGCACCACGTCGCTCTACCGGACCGGTCTCGATGACAATTTTTTCCGCGTGCAGATGTGCAACCACATCATCCAGCGGCACTGCGACGATCAGGCAAAAATCTCCGGCGCCGAACGTCGGGGCAGCAGCCTTGGTCGGCGTCTCCGTGGCACGATCCTGCAGGTTGATTTTCTGCTGGCCGAATAGCAGCGCGTGACGTGGTTGGCTTTCCGGTCCGCGGAAAAATTCGCGCTCCATGCCGAGCGCGCGCTCGTAAAACCGTGTCGTGGTTTCGATGTCGCGCACCGTCAGCACCAGATGGTCGATGCGGTCTATCAGTTTTGATGGCATGGCGTTTCGTTCGCGGTCGGTGAAATTTACAGCAGTTCGATGCCGAACCGCCGCAGCGCAAAGGCGAACAGCCCGAAGCACATCACCGTCAGCACCACGCACGCCGCCAGCGTCGGCCAGAAACCGATCCGCGGCAGCAGCACCGGAAACGCCAGGAACATCGGCAGCGTCGGGATCACGTACCAGAAGGTGTACCAGGCGTGATTGGCAATTTTGTCCTGTGGCTGATTTTCGACATACAGCCAGATCAGCGCCAGCACCGTCACCATCGGCAGCGCAGCAACAAAACCGCCGAGCTTGTCGCTGCGTTTGGCCAGCTCCGAGACCAGCACAACCACCCCTGCAGTCAGAAAATACTTGGTGATGATCCAGACCATGTAACCTCCGCTCGCGCCGGATGCGGCGCATCTGATCAGCCGATTTTACAGCCCGGCATCAGCACACGCGATCAGTTCCGCCGCCGCGCGTGCCGCGCCATCGACTTGCTTCAATGTTTCCGCAACGCTACGTGCAGCGCCGGCGTAACCCGGCCCCGCAAACAACGCGTCGAGTTCCACGGCCAGCCGTCGTGCGCCGGCCTTGCGGAACGGCAGCACCCGCGCCAAACCCAGCGCTTGCGCGCGGCGCGCATTGTCGGGCTGATCGAACGCCACCGGTACAATCAACTGCGGCCGGCCCGCGCGCAGCGCCTGCGCCAGCGTACCGATGCCTGCCTGATGGACGACGGCGGCGGCGCGCGGGAACACCCGCGAGTACGGCAGATACGGGAACGCACGCACGCCCTCCGGCAGATCCTGCGGCAACGCCGGCCCGGTCACCAGCAGCGCACGCCGCCCGAGTTGTTGCGCGGCGGCGGTCGCTTGCGTCCAGAAATCGCCGGCAATCCACACCGCCGACGAACCCAGCGCAAACACGATAGGCGGCTCTCCCGCGTCGAGAAAGCGCGCCACATCGTCGGGCACGCGGGCATCCGGTGCAGCACCGTCGAAAACCGGGCTGCCGCACACCCGCGTGTTGGGCGGCCAGTCCGGCTGCGGTTGCGCCAGCGGCGCGTCGAACAGCGCCAGATTGAGCCGCGGCGAGAACTGGCCCTCGAACATCGCCATGCGATCAGTCGGCGGCAATCCGAGTTCGGCGCGAAATGTCCGCAGCGGCGCTTCCCAGTGCCGCACGCTGCGTTTGATCAGCCTGAACAGCGCACCGTAGATGCCGGGGCCAAGGATGCGCAGATGCCGCAACCACGGCGCGCCGTCAATGACCGGCGGATCATGATCGGACATCAGGCTCAGCGGCGCGAGTACCGTGGAGACCCACGGCAGTTTGTGGCGCTGCGCCAGCAACGGCAGGGTTACTGCCAGCGGATGCGATATCAGCACATCGGCACCCGCCACCGCACGCTCCAGGCCGTCATGCGCCGCACGCAAATGCGGCATTACCAGCTCGCGCATCAGGAATTCCGGGCCGCGGCGGCCGTCGAACAGCCTGGTAATCAGCGACTGATAATCGCCGAAGGTCGCCATACCCGGGCCGACCGCCGCAAACTCGATGCCGGCGCTCTCCACGGGAACACGATAATCCTCCGCGCTGGCGATCACCGCCTGATGTCCGCGCGCGACCAACGCTTGCGCCACAGCGATGTACGGATGCAAGTCCCCCAGCGAACCCAGGGTTGCGAACAGGAAACGGGCCATATGTAATCAGTGCAGTGATGCCGCCAACGACAACCGCAACCACCGGGGCAGCGCGTCCGGGCGGATTATGCAATTTAGAGAGACGCTGAATAAATGGATTCCGCTCATGGTTCGATGCCTCGACAGCGCTCAGCATCACCACGAACGGAATCAACAACTTACCGTTCGTCCCCGGATTGAGTCCAAGGCAGGCTCTGAGCCTGTCGAAGGACTCGTTCAGCGCCTCCTTAGTGTTTTCCTGAACCATTCCCGGGGAATTTCCGGCAGGCAGGTCGACCTGTCCGGCGATTGACTAGCGCCTGCGGAGCCGCTTTTTCACCTCACAATCCTGCTGCAGATTTCAACCACCTGGCTTCCAGGTCGGCGGCTGCCAACGGCCGGCTGAACAGATACCCCTGAAGTTCATCGCACCCCAGCGTTACCAGCGTGCTTTTCTGATCCTCCGCATCCACCCCCTCGGCAATCACCTTGAGTTTAAGCGCGTGGGCCAGCGAGATGATGGTCGAAACGATGGCCATGTTCTCGGCGGACTGCGCCATGGTGATGATGAACGACCGGTCAATCTTGAGCGCATCAACCGGCAGCCTTGCCAGATAGCTCAGGGACGAATATCCGGTTCCGAAGTCGTCAATGGCAATTTTCACACCCATGTTTCTCACCGCCCGCAACCGATCGATGTTGCCCTCGATATCTTCCATGATCAGACTTTCGGTAATCTCGAGATCAAGACCGCGGGATGATTCGGGATGTCGCATCAGCGCATCATGCACAACATCGCTGAAATTTTTCTGTCGCAACTGAATGGGAGACACATTCACCGCGATGCGCGGCGGATTCAGCCCGATTGAGAGCCATTTACCATAGTCGTAGAGTGCCTTGAACATGGCCCAATGTCCGACCTCCAGTATCATGCCGGTCTCTTCCAGCAACGGGATGAACTGGATCGGCGGCACCAGCCCGGAATCCGGATCCTGCCAGCGAATCAGCGCCTCCAGCCCGGCGATCCTGCCTGTCGCCAGATTGATCTTGGGCTGGTAGTGCAGAACGAACTGTTCCTTGTCGAGCGCCTGTCGCAGCTTGTTCTCGAGCTTCAGGTTATGCGCCACTTTGGCATTCATTTCGGGTTGATAGAACGCGTAGTGCACCCCGGTTTGTTTGGCTTTCGCCAGCGCCGCTTCGGCATTTCTCAGAAGAATTTCAACACTGCCGCCGTCTTCCGGATAGACGGCAATGCCGGCCCGTGCCGTAATACGCAATTCGCTGTCGCCCACCTGAAAAGAGGTTCCGAAAACAGCCGCAAGTATCCGCTCCAGCGCATGCGCCGCGCTGTCCATCTCCAGGTTGCGGGTGGCCATCGCAAAACGGTCGGCGGTGACATGCGCCAGTATGTCCGTATCCCTGACCGTATTTTGAAAACGCTGGCCGATCTGCCGTATCAAATCATCTCCAGCCTGCCGGCCGATGGTCTCGTTGATGTTCCTGAACCGGTCCACGTCCAGCAGCACCACTTCGAAATTCTTGCCGTCGCGTTTTGCCGCAGGAATACGCTGCTCGACCCGCTCACTGAACAGCGCGGGATTGGCCAGCCCGGTCAGTTCATCGAAGTACGCCAGGTAGTCGAGTTTTTTCTGCCTGGAGATCGCCTCCAGCGCGAACGAGATGTCGGCCGCGATCTCCTTGAGCAAAGCGACCTCTTCCTCATCAAAAAACTCTTCCTCATTGATATAAAGCACAAGCAACGCCAACGTAATATTATCCGCCACGACCGGCAGACATACTGTCGAACGGGCGCCACGTTCTACTGCGTTTCTGCCCAGCCCTCTCGATTGAAGTTTCTTGATTTGATTGAGAATGGAAATTTTCTGGTGGTGTACCGCATCGTAGATAGTCCCCTGAGCAGCACTGATGGTCGCCCAATCAACCGATTTCGCCGTCTCGTCCGAAAAGCCATGCCAGGCCACGGCTCGAACCTGCTGCTCGTCATGATTGACCGACGCAATCCAGATCGAGTCAAATTTGCCGATGTCGGATGCGATACGGCAGATTTCCCGCAACAATGCATCCGGGTCGTGGATACGGACAATGGCTGCGTTGACCTCGCTCGAAACCTCGCGGATCCGTGACAGCGATTCAAGCTTTTCTGCCTTGGCGATGTGTTCCAGGGCATACGAAATGCTGTCGGCGACTTCGGTCAGCAACCGGATTTCGTCATCATCAAAAAATCCGATCGTCTTCGCGAACAATGACAAGGTTCCAATGACCCGGTTTTCCATCACCAGCGGGGATACAAAAAGTGAACGATAGCCCCGCCGGATCGCCTCAGCCCTGCGCGGGCCTCCCTGCGTCTTCTCCTGTGTGATGTCATTGGCGATTATTACGCGCTTTTCCCGGACCGCACGACCCACCAGACCCTGTCCCAGCGGATTGTCGGCCTGGGCCGTATTGGGAGTCACCGCCAGAAACGACTCCGGATCAACCCCGGCAGATGCGATCGGGTTCAGATTCTGTTCCTCGTCCAGCAGCCCGACCCAGACGATGCCGAAGTCGCCGTGCTCGACGGCAATGCGGCAGACTCCTCGCAGAAGTTCGTCGCGGTCGCCGGTGCGCACGATCAACGTGCTGATCGCGCTGAACATCGCCTGAATGCGGCTCAACCGCGCAATCTTTATTTCCTGCTCCTGTTGCAGCTGCAGCGCCGCCTGACGCTCGGTAATGTCGCGCGTGATCTTGGCAAAACCAGCCAGCACGCCCGCAGGATCGCGCAATGCGGTAATCAC
>JANNHN010000477.1:0-3436 GCA_031404395.1 Betaproteobacteria bacterium | reverse complement strand
CTCCTCGATGGTGCGCACATCGGCGCCATCGACCAGCACGGCCAGCGTCAGACAACCGGATACCGCCGTGCCGTTGACGATTACCGTACAGCAGCCGCACAGTCCCTGCCCGCAACTCTCGCGCGCGCCGAACAGCGCCTGTTCCTGCAGCAGTTCGACCAGATTCTGATGATTGCCGATCTGCGCCGTCACCGGGCGGCCGTTTAATTTGAATTCAATGGTGCGATGTGTGTTCATTTAAAACCCAATCCCGTTCGCCCTGAGCCCGTCGAAGGGCAACGGGGCTTCGACAAGCTCAGTCCGAACGGTGTGTGTAAAGAAAAAATATTAATCCTGTAGCGGTTTGCCCGCATTCGCGCGCAAGCCGCGATACACCGCTTCTGCCGTCAGCGGCAGGCTGGTCAGCCGCACGCCGACCGCATCGTCGATGGCGCTGGCAATCGCCGGTGACACGCCGAAGGTGCCGCTCTCACCCACCCCCTTGGCGCCGAACGGCCCGGATTTCTGCACCATGGCCACGGCCTCGTTCTCCATCACCGGCGGCACGTCGCGGATGCCTGGTATTTTGTAATCGGCGAGCGACGCGTTGGTCACCTGGCCGGCGTCGAAATCCATGCGCTCGAACAGCGTAAAACCCAGTTGCATGATGGTTGCGCCGGAAATCTGCGTTTCGACGATGGCCGGATTTACCGGGCAGCCGACATCCACCAGGTTAACGAGGCGCGTCACCTTGAATTCGCCGGTCTCGGTATCGACTTCCACTTCAGCGCCGGTGGCGCCGATCATCCAGAACGGCGTCGCGTCCGTGGTCAGGCCCGTACCCGGCTCCGGCGGCGTGTACGGCGGAATGAAACTGCCGATGCCGACGATGTTGCCCGCCTGCATGCCGTATTTTTTGCGGAAAATATCCGGGATCGGCGTGGTTTCAGCGGACAGGCCGACCTCTTGCGCGAGTTGCATCAGCTTGTCGCGGGCGTCCTCAGCGGCATTCTTCACCGCGTGGCCCATGTGATAGGTCGAACGCGAACCCAGCGTCGCCATGTCGTACGGCGTGACATCGGTATCGGGATGCACCACGGTCACCGATTCCACCGGGATGCCCAGTGCCTCGGCAGCAAACTGCGCCATGGCGGTGTCCGACCCCTGCCCCATATCGACGGTGCTGCAATAAACGATGCAACTGCCGTCGGCGCTGACATTGACGATGGCCATCGACGTCGTCGGCGAAATGCTCGCCTTGAAACCGATGGCGATGCCGCGGCCGCGGCGGATGGTGCCGCTGCCCTTATCGAAAGCCTGTTCCCAGCTCATGCGCTGCGCCAGACGCTCCAGCACGGGCTCGATGCCGGCGTCGCGCATCAGCGTGCCGGTCGCCTGCGGGCGGCCTTCGCGCAGGATGTTCCTGCGGCGGATCGCCAGCGGATCCATGTTGAGCGCTTTCGCAATCATGTCGGTGTGACTTTCGTAAGCCCACACCAGTTGCGGAATACCGAAGCCACGCAGCGCGCCGGCCGGCGGCAGATGGGTGTACAGCGAATAGGAATCGATGCTGACATGGTCGATATCGTACGGGCCCGGCGCGGTAAAGCCTGATTTCTGCGTAATGCGCGGCCCGATGTCGGCATAGGCGCCGCCGTTCCACCATACTTCGCATTCGCGCGCGGTGATTTTCCCGTCCTTCATCACGCCGCTCTTGATGCGCAGCGTCGTCGCGTGTTTGGTCAACGTGTAGAACTGCTCTTCCATGGTCAGCATAATTTTCACCGGACGCCCGGCGAGCAATGCCGCTGCCGCGGTCAATGCTTCAAGCTTGATGTAGAGCTTGGCGCCGAAGCCGCCGCCCAGATACGGCACCTTGACCCGCACCTTGTTCTCGGGCCAGCCGAGCAGGCGTGCGATTTCGATGCGCACGAACGACGGACTCTGCGATGCGGTGTGGATCACCAGTTGATTCGGCGTGGGATCCACCACTGTCACAAAAGGCTCCAGCGGCAGATGCAACACCTGCTGCGTGCGGAACGTATGCTCAAACACGTGATCGGCTTCGGCAAAAGCCTTTTGCGCATCGCCGCGGCGCAGATGGAAGTCCAGTGCGATGTTGGTATTGCGCTTGTCCTTCAGGTGCTTGAGATCCGGGAAAGTGCCCGCGGGCTTCAACACCTCATGCACCACGGCCCGTGAAGTCATCGCCTCGACTTCATCGAATACCGCGGGCAGCTCTTCGTAATCTGCAACAATGAGTTGTACCGCCGCTTCTGCAACATGCGGATCGGCCGCCAGCACCAGCGCCACCGGCTCGCCGACATGATGCACTTTGCCGATCGCGAGTATCGGTTGGTCATGGAACGCCGGGCCGTAATAAGGTTCCGGGATCAACCTGCGGATGTCCTCTGCGGTGTACACCGCATAAACACCGGGCAATGCCCGCGCCGCATCCACATCGATGCCGCGGATGCGCGCATGCGCCACCGTGCTGCGGCAGATCTTGCCGTAGAGCATCCCCGGCAGCCGCAGGTTATGCACGTATTCGGCGCGGCCGGTAACCTTGGCCAATCCTTCCACGCGCGGAATCGAGCGACCGACTGACGAAGATGCGGCCGCGCCGGAATTGTTTTTGCCTGATGTGGTTACCAAAACGTTCGCTCCCGACCTAATTCGCCAGCGCCTTGCGTACCGCGCGCCCGGCATAGACTCGCAGCAATTCTGTCTTGTAAGCCGTGGAACCGCGGGCGTCACCGACAATCTCCGCTTCCGCGGCGGCCGCTTCGCCGACCCGCGCCAGCAGCGCGTCATTGACGATCGCGCCGTGCAACACCGCCTCTGCGCCGGTCAGCCGCACCGGTTTTTCGGTCGCGGCGCCGACCACCATGCGCGCGCTCTTCACCGTGTCGCCCTCAACAGCCAGCGACACCGCAATACCCAGCGTCGGCCAGTCATCCGCCGTGCGCGTGGTGCATTTGATGTAAGCAGAACGCCGCCCGCCCTGCGCCGGAATGCTGACTTCGGTAATCAGTTCATTGCGTGCCAGCGCAGTTTCGTAATACCCGGTATAGAGGTCCGCCATGGCAATGGCGCGCGACCCCGACGGCCCTGTCGCAGTCACC
This sequence comes from Betaproteobacteria bacterium, assembly GCA_031404395.1. Taxonomy (GTDB): domain Bacteria; phylum Pseudomonadota; class Gammaproteobacteria; order Burkholderiales; family SG8-41. The sequence continues at coordinate 332 of JANNHN010000477.1, read as the reverse complement.
TGCGCAGCCAGCGCCATCAGCACCGGCGGCAAGTCCATGTGCGGATCGCCATGCGCGAGATGGCCGCCGAGCGTGGCGACGTTGCGCACCCGCACGTTGGAGAGCGTGGTAATGGTCGCCGTGATCACCGGCGCGACTTTGCGCACGATGTCCGCGCGGCCCAGCGCCGTCAGCGTGGCCAGCGCGCCCAGGCGCAGGCCGCCGTCCGCAGCGTATTCCAGTGACGAATGCCGCGCCTCAATGCCGCGCAGACTGATCAATCGCGTCGGCTGGAACACGCCTGCCTTCATCATCAGCATCAGCGCCGTGCAACCGCCAAACGGACGCACCGA
>JANNHN010000476.1:0-3433 GCA_031404395.1 Betaproteobacteria bacterium | reverse complement strand
GTGATCATTGCCCACGAACTGCTGCATACGCTGGGCGCCACCGACAAATATGATGCGGCGACTTCGCAGCCCGCGCATCCCGATGGTTATGCCGAGCCGCAGGCCGCGCCGCTGCATCCGCAGCGTTTTGCCGAACTGATGGGCGGGCGCATCCCGCTGTCGCCGCAGCGCGCGGAGATTCCGGAGTCACTGGCACAGGTGCTGATCGGGACCGCGACGGCGCGCGAGGTCAAGTGGCTGCGCTGAGCGGAATGTAGGGTGAGCAAAGCGCAGCGTGCCCACCGAAAACGGCGAGCTTGTCACCAATTTATTTCAAATGCCGGTAATGTTTGCAATCCCGGCGTACAGCGTGGGCACGCTGCGCCCCGAAGGAAGTCCCCTTGGGGGACGCTTTGCCCACCCGCTCGCTCCCTGATATGCTGGCATCTGCACCGCGACCTCTGCAGCAAAAAGTGGCGTCTCACAGGGAGGGGCGAAATGGCGCATAACACCTTTGGCGATGGAGCCGCCTATGAGCGGTTCATGGGGCGATGGAGCCTTGCTGCAGGCGGGATCTTTCTCGATTGGGTCGCACCGCCCAAGGGTGCGCGCTGGCTCGATATTGGTTGCGGCACCGGCGTTTTCACCGAGCTCGTGCTCGATACGTGCTCTCCCGCGACAGTGGTCGCGAGCGACCCCTCGGCAGCTCAAATCGAGCTTGCCCGCAATAAACCAGTCGCGCAGCGGGCAGATTTCCGCATTGGGGACGCGCAGACGCTGCCGTTTCCCAACGGTGCCTTTGACGTGGTCGCCTCGGCGCTGGTCATCAACTTCATTCCCGATCGCCCCAAGGCGATTGCCGAAATGCGTCGCGTCGGTTGTGCGGGCGGCGTGGTCGCCGGCTATGTGTGGGACTTCGCGGCGGAACTTACCCCGAATGCTCCGATACGCTCCGGATTAAGCCGGATTGGCGCCAAGGCTCCGCTTGCGTCGGGCACCGATGATTCACGCCTTGAGGCATTGAATTCGTTGTTTGCAATGGGCGGATTGCAAGACATTTCCACCCGGACGATTGATGTGTCGATGACCTTTTCGGATTTCAACGATTTTTGGCGGACGCAAAATGTCGGCTACAGTCCCACTGGCAAGGTGATTGCGGCCCTGTCGGAAACAGATCGTGAGAAATTGATTGAGGCGGTGCGCGCAAGTTTGCCAGCCGACCCCGATGGCAGCATCACCTATTCGGCGCGCGCCAATGCCATCAAGGCGCGTGTGCCGGAATGAAGCCAGGGTCAGTAATATGGGGGCACAGTGCAATGGGGCTAGTGCAAGTTTTGGCGGTGCTGCGCCTGTTGTGAATAACGAAAATCTTGCACGAACCCTATTTATCCTAAAATCCGACCCTCACCGTATTGGGCGAGGCGGACACGGCAACTCCCGCCCGCCCCGCATTGCCCCACACTCTATTTCTTCTTTGCCGAACCATCTGCCGAATCCAGATAGGTGATCCCCCAGGGTCCGTTACCGTTGAGTTGAATAACTGCCTCCTTGTCCGACGTGTAGGCGAACATCGGCTTGCCTTTCCCAATCGAAAAATAGCTGCCGGGACCAAATGCTTTGGCTATTTTCGGGTCGAACTTGTCAGCTGCTGCAAAATACAAAGTACCTGAGAGAACCGTAACGTTCTCATCGGCCGGGTGGGTATGTGTTTTTATCTTGGTCTTCGGCGGGAGCTTGAGTCGCATCACAAACGGCCCCGTCGATTTGGGGTCGCCATCGATGATCGCGGTTTTTGCACCAGGTCCGATGGATGGAGCATCCACCCATTTGATGTCTCGCGACATTACGGCGGTATAGTCCGCAGCCCATGCTGGAGCTGCCATAAATCCGCCTAACCCCAAAGCAAAGCCGATTGCAGCAATCTTGACCGACTTCATACTCGTCTCCTTGGCTCAAGTTACCCGGGTCACAACGCTTTCTGGGCACGCAGGCGGTCCGGGGGCACCCCACGCACAGGAAAGTATAGTCCTAACAAAATAAGGGGGAACGTCTGGATCCCCAAAGGACCATGCCAGCCAACTGGCTTGCGTTACCAGCGACAGCTTTACCGCAAACACGTTCCGGCATATTACAAAGAAATATAAATTCTGCTAAAAATCAACCACTTCTGCTGGTTCGAGAGCAGCGGTACGTGATTCGGGTTGTTCTCACTCAGGGCTCTCTTTTGCAGCGGCCCTGCTTTTCGAACCAGTAGACAACGTTGCCCACGACCACGATGCTGCCTGAAATCACCGCACTGGCCGCCGCGGTTGCGCCAGCCGCGACCAGCAAGGTAACGCATCCACTATCGCTGCAGTCCCCAAAGGCAGCAATCTGGACCGGCTGAAGATTCATGCGCTTCGACGTAACCTGACAGTCCGCGTCGTACACCTCTGTCGTTCTTGGCACGTACACGCAGGCCTGGAGCAGCAGTGTGACAATAAATGCGGGTAACGGAATACGCACTATGACTACAGTTTGCTGAGTATCGCCGCGCCTTTCGCCAGCGTGGCCTCGGATTTGGCAAAGCAAAAGCGCAGCACGCGGTGCGCCGGCGGCTGGCGATAGAACACCGACACCGGAATCGATGCGATGCCGTGTTCCTTGGTGAGCCGGATGGCGAGGTCGGTGTCTTTCTCGTCACTGATCGCTTCATACGACAGGTTCTGGAAAAAGGTGCCGCGCGAGGGCAGGGGTTTGAAGCGCGAATGCTTCAACCCTTCGAGAAAGAAATCCCGTTTTTTCTGATAGAACGCGGCGAGCTGCAGGTACGCGTCGCGGTTCTGCATGTATTCGGCGAATACATACTGCAAGGGCCCGTTGGTGACGAAAGCGTTGTATTGGTGAACCTTGCGGAATTCCGTCATCAGTTCGCGCGGTGCGGCGACATAGCCCATTTTCCAGCCGGTGACGTGGTAGGTCTTGCCGAATGAAGAGGTCAGAAAGCTGCGTTCCGCGAGACCCGGGAAACGCGCCACGCTCTGATGCTGGTGGCCGTCAAACACGATGTGTTCGTACACTTCATCGCTGATGACGACGATGTCGGTTTTTTTCAGCAGTCCTTCGAGCAGTCGCAGGTCTTCGGCTGAGAGCACGGTCGCGGTGGGATTGTTCGGGGTATTGATGATCATCGCCCGCGTACGCGGCGTGATGGCGGCTTCGACGGCCTGCCAGTCGATGCTGTAATCGGGATAACGCAGTTGCACATAGACGGGCACGCCGCCGTGGACCTCGACCGCCGGCGCGTAGCTGTCGTAAGTCGGTTCAAACAGGATGACCTCATCGCCGGGCCGGATCAGCACGGCCACCGCGGTATAGATGGCGTAAGTTGCGCCGGGAACAATGGTGACTTCATGTTCCACGTCGTAGCGCGCGCCATACAGCGACTCTATTTTTTCGGCGACTGCTGCGCGCA
>JANNHN010000475.1:0-2763 GCA_031404395.1 Betaproteobacteria bacterium | reverse complement strand
GATGAAGCGCTCGCAATCGGCGGCTTTGCTCATGTCCGCTGCTACGGCCAGCACTTCGCCGCCGGCTTTGGTGATTTCGGCGGCCACGGCATCGAGCAGCGGTTGGCGCCGCGCGCAGATCGCGACTTTCGCGCCTTCGCGGGCCAGCGTCAGCGCAGTGGCCTTGCCGATACCTTCAGTGCCGCCGGTGACGACGGCGACTTTGCCTTTAAGTCCCAGATCCATGATTCTGCACCTCTATTCAAGTTTGCGAAAAAGAAACAATGAACAAGAGGCTACGCCCCCTTGTTATCCCCCACTGCAGAGGGAGCGCTGATTGACTGCAACACCTGATCAGCGCTTCCAAAAGAAACGGATTGTAGCCGCATTGCGTAAAAGCCTTTTGCGTGCCGCCCAATCGTCGTAGCATAGCCGGACAGCGGTCGGTATTGCGTGATCCATGCGGCATAACGCGGGAGATTTCCGATGAAACGAATTGAGACGGCGATTCGCAAGACTGTGATGCGCAAGGCCGTCATTCGCGCCGGTCGCGCGGCATTGCTGGCGTTGGCGCTGTTTGCCGGCGCCGCGCCCGTGGCGCACGCTGCGGCAGCGGCCGAGCGCGAATTGACCGTCGATCAGTTTTCGGTCGTCAAGATCAGCGTGAAAGTCGTACCGGATGCGCGCAGCGCGCGCACGTTGGGGCCGCAGCGCGAGGGCACGGGTGTGGTCATCGATTCCAGCGGGCTGGTGTTGACCATCGGTTATCTGGTGACTGAAGCGGATACCGTCGAGCTGGCCACCGCAGATGGCCGCAAGTTTCCCGCCAGTGTGGTCGGTTATGACAACGTGACCGGACTGGGCCTGGTGAAATCGCTGAAGCCGCTGCCGATCAAGCCGGTGGATTTCGGCGAATCTGCAGTGGCGAGTTTGCGCGACGTGGTGCTGATCGTTGGTTACGACGGCGTAGCGCCGGCCTACATCGTGTCCAAGCGCCCGTTTGTCGGCTATTGGGAATACCTGCTCACGGAAGCGATCTATACCGCGCCGGCGACGGTCAACTGGCAGGGTGCGGCACTGCTCTCGCGCGAAGGCAAACTGCTCGGCATCGGTTCGCTGGCCGTTGGTGATGCTGTCGGTCGTGGCGGCGTGCCGGGCAACATGTTCGTGCCGATCGATACGCTGAAACCGGTGCTGGGCGACTTCATTGCCAACGGGCGCACCACGACCAAGCCGCGACCCTGGCTGGGCATCACCTCACAGGAAATCCAGGGCAAGGTCATCGTCACGCGCGTCACCGCCGAGGGTCCGGCCGAGGATGCCGGCCTGCAGGCCGGCGACATCATCGTCGGTCTCGGCGGCCAGCCGCTGACCGGGCAGGCGGATTTTTATACGCGATTGTGGAAAAGCGGCGAAGCAGGCGTCGAAGTCACACTCGATGTGTTGAAAGGCAACAAGGTCGAGCCGGTCAAGGTCAAGTCCATAGCCCGCGAGCGGCATTTCCGTTCGAAGCCGGTCTATTGAGGCCAGTGCAGAATGCAAAGTGCAGAGTGCAAAGCGGGGGAATAACCGGTGGCATCGTGCAGTAACGGGTTTTCAGTTTTGCACTTTGCATTCTGCGCTTTGCATTGGCTTTAAAAATACTCCATCCCGAAACATCCCGACGCCAGATCCATCTGCTCCACCAGTTTGCGCCCAACCATGTTGCGCAGAGTTTCGGTGGTGCCGCCGCCGAGGCTGCCATAGCGCGTGCCGCGGAAAAAACGTGATACCGCGAATTCATCGGTGAAACCATAACCGCCGTGTATCTGGATCGCTTCGCTGGTGACGCGGATCGACATCTCGTTGGTGTAAATCTTGGCCATCGCCGCCAGCGTGGGGTCGGGGAAGTCTCCGCCTGATACCGCCGCGCGATACAAAAGCCCCCGCGCTGCTTCGATCTGGATGTACATGTCGGCGACTTTCCAGCGCAGTCCCTGAAAGTCACCGATCTTGTGGCCGAATGCCGAACGTTCACGCATGTATTTCACCGCTGCTTCCAGCGCGCCTTCGGCCAGCCCCAGACAGATCGCCGGATTCAGGCAACGTTGGGTGTTGAATGCCGACAGCAACTGTTTCATGCCGTTGTCGCGGATCACCAGATTCTCCAGCGGCAGTTCGACATCGTCGAAAGTCACGTCGGACAAATATTCGCCGCCCATGGTGTGATAGGTCGCCTTGGCGAGCAAGCCCTTGATGCCGCCGGGCACCAGCACGCAACCGATACCGGCAGCGCCCGGCTTGTTGTTGACGCGGGTGAACACCACGAACATTTCGGCAATGTCGGCGCGCGAGATCAGGGTTTTGGCGCCGCGCAGGATCACGCGGTCGCCCTTGATGGTGCAGTTGGTTTTGTAATTGCGTACATCGGTACCGGCATCGGGCTCGGTCATGCAGATGGCGAGAATGGCTTCGCCGGTGGCGACGCGCGGCAGGATTTTGCGCTTGATCGCTTCCGGCGCGTAGGTGGCAATGATGCGGGTTTGCGTGCCGACTTCGCCCAGCGCGCCCATCGCCGTGACGTAGCAGACTTTGCTGATTTCTTCGAGTACCAGCACGGTATCGAGGATCGACAGTCCGGAGCCGCCGTATTCCTGCGGCACGGCCATGCCGAGGACGCCGATTTCACCGAGGCGCTTCATGTTCTCGGCGGGCCAGGTGCCGTCGAGATATTTGATGGCGCGCGGCGCAAATTCTTTCTGGCATACCTTGCGTACGGTATCGACAAAGGCACGCTGTTCTGCG
>JANNHN010000474.1:0-4646 GCA_031404395.1 Betaproteobacteria bacterium | reverse complement strand
CTCTATATGGCGCAACCTACCGTTTCCGTGCAAATGAAAAAACTTGCGGAAACCGTCGGCCTGCCGCTGATCGAGCAAATTGGCAAAAACATCCATCTCACCGAGGCCGGCCGGGTACTGCATGCCGCGTGCGCTGAAATTTTTGGCAGTTTTTCCGGGGTGGAGCAAACCCTGGCAAACATGCGTGGCCTCGATACCGGACGGCTGCAACTTGCCGTCTGCACACCCGGCAAGTATTTTGCGCCTCGAGTGCTCTCCGAGTTCGTCAAACTGCATCCCAACATCGAAGTATCGCTGCAGATACACAACAGCAATGCGCTGCTCGACCGCATGGCAAAGAACCTGGACGACCTGTATATCTTCGCGAGCCCGCCGGATGAACAAAATCTGGTGACTCAGGTCATCCTGCCCAATCCGATGGTGCCGTATGCGCATGCCGATCACACCCTGGCCAGGGAAAAGCGGATTCCCTTCGCGCGCTTCGCCGCCGAGCCTTTCCTGATGCGCGAACCCGGTTCCGGCACCCGCCGGATCGCGCGCGAGGCTTTTGAATTCCATGGTTGCGTGCCGAAAGTCCGTATGGAACTCTCGACCAACGAAGCCGTCAAGCAGGCCATCATCGCCGGGCTCGGCGTGTCCATCATGTCGCGCTATACGCTCGGACTCGACGTGACGCACGCCCAACTCGCCGTGCTGGATGTCGTCGGATTCCCGATTGAGCGCAACTGGGTTTTTGCCTATCCGGTGGGCAAGCAACTGTCGGTCATTGCCCAGAGCTTCATGGAGTTCACCCGCAAGGAGGCCAAGTCGCTGGTGTTCGACCATTTGTCCAAGCCATGACGCCGGCGAATCGGCAAGCTCTATATCCGGATTAACGGCGTAAATACCCGCGACGATACTCAGGTTTGGGCCGGTATCCGCGCTCGGCTACAATTGCGGCTCCGATTTCCATCAACAAAAAAAGCGGCCCGCGGGCCGCTTTTTCTCGCGCTGACGGACAGCGACTTCTGCTCATTTCCCTTCGCGCAGGTTGATATGCGAAATCTGGATTTTCTCCAGCGCCTCCAGCTTCTGCAGGCGTTTGTCGATCTGCTCCAGCGCTCCCGTCGCATGCTTCAGTTGCTGCACGCCGTTGAACAGCATCGCGCCCCAGTCCATCTTTAACATTTGCAGCCGCGTCGCTTCAACTTCACGGCGCATCGCGCGCAATTGTACCACCATCACCAGCATCAGCACTGCCGCAGCCAGCAAAAGGATGACCACAGCACCCATCAATAATGATTCAGTTGCCATCAATCACCTCCTGTTGTCGTGCTGTTGAGCTTTTCATAACTGGTGACAAACCAATTCCGTTCGCCCTGAGCTTGTCGAAGGGCAGCAGGGCTTCGACAAGCTCAGCCCGAACGGTGTCATGTATTTTGTAAAGTCAATAATACGTTGATCCCTTACCACGGACAGCGCACAAAACCCTGCGCCCCCAGCTATCGCCCGCCATCACCGACCAGTGCGTAAGGCGCCCAGAACAGCGGGTGCGCGTAGGAGAATTCCCGACCGCTGCCGTCACGGCCTGCTCCCGCCATCGTTGCCAGGCTCGCCTGACGCAGCGCTTCGGCACGACTCATTTTCAAGTCGGCAGCATAACGTGTGAAAAGGCCTGTCACCAGATCGCGCGCCGAGCCGGTCTCCACCGGCCAGTGCGTCACCAGCAGCGCACGACTGCCGGCATAAAAAAATCCGCGGCCCAGTCCGGAAATCGCCTCGGCGCCGGCACCGTCGCCGGACGCAGTATTACACGCCGACAGTACGATCCAGTCGGCATCGAGCTTCAGTCCGAGGATGTCGCTGAGCGTCAGCAGGCCCTCTTCCGCAGACCCGCTGGGAGCCGCCAGCGCCAGCGCCGGTTGATCCAGATTCGGAAAATCACCGGGAATCAGACCGTGGGTTGCGAAAACGATGATGCGGCGATTGGACAACTCTGCGTCGCGCACACCCTGCTTGCTGGCTGCCGCCCCCAGAAACACATCCTTCTGCGGATCCGCATTCATGGTTTTAGCGATGGCCATGATTTCGTCGCGAGTATCGGGCAACGGCGCCAGACGGCTGTACGGTATCCATTGTTCTGTATCCGCAGTCACCTGCGGCAATGCAACGCTGCGCATGCGCAACATCAAATTATCCGGGGGCGCTGCCGCGGCAAGTTGCGGTCCGAACTGCGGGTCGCCAAATCCGGCAAACGCGGTGCGCCGGGGGTTGCCCGCGGGCAGCCGCCGCAATGTCGTCAACGTATTGACCGCGGGCAACTGCGCGACCGCCAGTTGTTTCAGCAGCCAGGGCACGGCCTGATAGCGGCTGAAGCGACTGCCCGTCTCTGCGCCGGGCATCGCAGGACCGGTCGGCAGCAGACCCAGCGGCAGTTGCGCCAACGCGCCGTTGGCCACCACCATCAGCGTATGTGCGCCCTGCCAGGCAGCAGCCACCGGTTGTAACAGGGTCGTGTAGAGTCGGTGCGCGGTCGTCACATCGAATTCAGGTACCGCGTCCAGCGTCACGCGCCCCACGTCCAGCGCCTTGCGCAGGACGGACACCGCTTCTGCCGCAGCCTTCTCGCCCAACGGCGCCGCATGGAAAATCACCACACCATTTTTCGGTATCGCCCAGACATAGGTCTGATCATCCGTGGTCAGCATCGACAGCAACACTTCACCCTCGCGCAGCGCGGTGCGCGCCTCGGCCACGGTGGCAGGTCGCGGACTGATCAGATTCGCATAGGCCGGGAAGCGGCGCAGCAGATCGGCAGACAACGTGCGTTGCTCCCGTTCCAGTTCGCCAATACGGGCGCGCATCTGCGCGATTACCTGCGGCAACTGCTGGTCGGGCGGCGCGCTGACCAGACGCAGCAGCGTGCTGTAGAGCACGCCCGTCTGCTGCCGCGCATCCTGCTCCTTGCGGATCATCTCGGCCAGCGCCGGATCATTGACGCCGGCGCGCGCCGCCGAAGCCGACAGTGCCCGCTGCGTGACTTGCCCGCGCGCGGCGTCCGCCATGCGGAAAGCTTCTTCCGCCGCATCAAAACCGGCGCGCTGCATGCCCGCCTCGTTGCGGATGCCGTGCAGCAGCTTGATATACCCGTCGAGGATCAGCTTCAGCCGCCAGGTGCGCGCTGATGCGCCACTGTCCTCGTCGCCGCCACTGGGATCGTAGGCGAGCAGCACCCTCACTGCGCGCTGAAACTCGTCGAGCGCACGCTGCCGCTGCCCGGATTCGGCCAGCGCCATGCCAAGAAAGCCATGAAATTCAGCAACCGCGTAATGCCCGGCGCCGAGACGCTCCTGCTGTCCCTTGAGCGCCTCATCGAGTATCGGCACCGCCGCTGCGGCACGACCGGTCTTGATCAGGGCAATGGCGCGATAGGGTATCTGCGGCGCCCGCGACCGCGTGAGCGTGTCGCCGCCCCTCTCCAAATCGACGCGCAGCGCCTCGAACTCGGCCAGCCCGTCCTGCCAGCGCGAGCGCAGCACCAGCGACGCCCCCAGCGCTCGACGCACACTCGTATAACTGGCCGCCTGCGGCACGCTGCCCAGCGTCTTGTGGATGTCGATTCCGGCGCGGGCAATAGCCTCGGCATCCTGATGGCGGCCTTGTTCGTTTAACAGCACTGCGAGCTGGGACAAGGTACCGGCGGGCGCCGGCGCATAACGTCCGCCACGCTGCAACTGGCCCTGCAGCACGCCGCGCAGAATAAGCTCGGATTCCGCCAATCGTCCCTGCTGCGCCAGATTGCGCGCCAGGGCGCGCTGCCTGCCCTCCACAAACCCGTAAGCACGGCCCGGTGATGCCATGTTCCGCGCCCCGGAAGCCCATCCTGCGGTTGAGCGTTCGGCAGCCGCCAGCGCCTTGCGCCGGAATGGCTCGGCTTCGGCATAACGCCCCTCAATTTCCAGAACATCGGCACGCGCTGATTCCAGTTGCGCAGTCCAGCTATCCCAAGTCGATTGCGACGCCCTGCTGGGTCCACGCGAGATCTGGTTCAGATTGTCTTCCAGGTCGCGCAAGGCGCGGCGCGCTGCCGTCGCATCACCGATCGAAGCGTAAAGACTGGTGGCCGTGGCATAGCGGGAGATCAGCCGCCCCCGCATGCCTGAAGCCATCGCGATCAGTCGCTCATTGAGTTTCAGTGCATTGTTGAAATTACCGATGCCCATCTCGCCACGAAAAATGTCCACCGTAATCGGGAACTCGTCCGGACTGCCTTTGACCAGCGCCGCAGCGCTGCGCAGATCATCCAGCGCGCGCGCGGCCAGGCCCAGCTCCTCGGCGGCATAGGCGCGCTCCAGATAAAAATTCTGCCGTTCGAGCAGGCTGGCGTCGGCAGGCAATTCACGGGCAAGCGCCGCCTTGAGTTCGGCAACACGCGCCGGATCGGGCTGATACTGGTCGAGCATCGCGGTGATGTCGGACACTGAGCGCGGCGCCTGCTGTGCCTCGCCTGCAGCCGCGGCAAGGCCGGGATCGTCCGGCCGTTCGGCCAGCAATGCGCGCCAGTGCTGCCGCGCCGCGTCGCGCAACTGCTGTTGCTCCAGCCACAGCGCGTACACCACGCGCTCCGCCACGGGTGCGTCCGCCGCCGGCCGCGCTGCCGCCACGGC
>JANNHN010000473.1:0-2999 GCA_031404395.1 Betaproteobacteria bacterium | reverse complement strand
CGCGTATCCGGCCACGGCTTCGGCCACGACCAGCGGCGAGGCCAGATCGCAATCGACCGAATGGCGCAGCACCAGCGTGTCGTGCACATATTTTTGCAGCGGCATGTCGCGCATGACGCCCATCGCACCGAAACACTCCGCCGCTTCCAGCGTCGCCCGATGCAACGCTTCTGCGGTAAACGTACGCGCTATCACCGGCCACGGCAGATCATTGACGCTGCGATTGCCGATGGCGTCAGGATGATCCGCCACCCAGGCCGCCTTCCAGGTCAGGCCGCGTGCGGCTTCCAGCTGAATGGCGACATCCGCGAGTTTCATGCCGATCGCCTGATGCTCGACGATGTGGCGTCCGCCCTGCCAGCGCATTTTGGCGTAATCAACCGCAGCCTCATACGCCGCACGCGCAACACCGATATTGATTGCCGCCATCTGCACCGCATGGCGTCCGCCCAGGCCGGCGTGCATCCGGTGGGCCGCGTCGGCGACGAGCACATCCTCTTCCGCAGCACGGCAATTTTTCAGTGTCAACGCGGCTACGGCGCCGTGATGCCAGCGCGCGCGTTCGTTGCCGGAGGCGAAGGCCGGCAAGGGTTCATCGACGCTCAGGCCCTGCGCATCGCGCGCCAGCAGCAGCGTCACGGTGCCGGGTGCGCCGGAAATTTTGGCCTGCACCACAAACAATCCTGCGACCGGCGCATTCGACACGAACGGCGCGGTGCCGTTGATCGCCCAGCCTTTGCCGTCGCGTTCTGCCGTCAGCACCGGAGTGCCCGGCGCTGTTGTCTCCACCGGCAGCGCCTGGTGATAGCTCCAGCCGCGTTCGGCATCGCCATCGCGCGCGACCAGCGCCACATGAAAACGGTCGTCGTTCCCGAATTTCGGCAACCAGCGCTTGCGTTGCGCCACGCTCATTGCGCCATGCAGCTCGCGCACCAGCAGCGCCGTCTCACCCAGCACCACGGCCAGATCCACATCACCCACCGCGATTTCTTCCAACAACATGCAGGTGGTCAGCAAATCCGCGCCAGCGCCGCCCGCCTCTTCCGGCAACCCCAGAGTGCGCAGACCCATCTGCGCCGCCTGATCGAGCAGACCGGTCATCAGCGGCTTCTCGAACGGCTCCAGCCGTGCAGGATCAATGGCAGCAGGCTTTACTTCGCGAGTGACAAAATCACGCACCGCATCGCGGATTTCAATTTGTTCTGGTGTCAGTTGCAGGTCATACATGATGCGATTTTTCCTTGCTGAGTGAGCCGTTGACTACATAGAGGCGGCGCTGGCTACGCGCCCGCAGGATGATGCCGAAATCATCAGTGCAGGGCAACCCATGAGCGCACCACAGCCACGATACGGACACTGAATCCGAACATCAAATCAATCCGCGTGCAATTCCGCCATCCACCAAAATAGACTGGCAGGTGACATAGCTGGTCTTGTGCGAGACCAGAAACACCACCATGGGCGCAATTTCCTCCGGCTGGCCGAAACGCCCCAGCGGAATCTCATGCGCAAACTCGCGGACGATTTCTTCCGGCGGCACGCCGCGCTCTTTGGACAGTTTGTCGATGCGCGTGGTCCACAAACTGGTCATCGTCCGTCCCGGCGACACCGAATTGACGCGGATGTTGAACGGCTGGAATTCGACGCCCAGCGTTTTCACCATGGCAATCAAACCGGCTTTGTGCACATTCGAAACCAGTTGGTGCGGATAGGGCATGCGCGCCCCTGCTGCACCGAGTATGACGATGCGTCCACCCGTCGCCGACTTCTTCAACGGTTCCAGCGCTGCGCGTATCACCCGCACCGCACCCATGACGTTGAACTCGTAATTGGCATACCACGCCGCATCGTCGAGCTCGCCGAACAACGCGCGCTGGCTGCCGCCGACTGCAGACACCAGGATGTCCAGTGCCGGCGCCTGTTGTGCCAGCCATTCCTGCAGCGCGGCGACCTGCCCGGCCTGCGTCACATCAGCAGCGAACCAGCGCACTGGACGACCTGCGGATTGCTCCAGCCGTGCCGCGGCCTGCTTCAGCCTGTCCGCGTTGCGCGAACAGATCAGCACATTCGCGCCTTCTTCGAGCAGTGCCTGCGCGCTGGCGTAGCCGATGCCCTCGCTGGCACCGACCACCAGCGCCGTTTCACCCCTGATGCCGAGATCCATCGTTGTCCCTACTCGATTTTCGCGCCGGTGAGCTTGATCAGCCTGCCGTACTTCTCATAATCGGTTTTCAGGCGCTCGTTGAATTCTTCCGGCGTGCTGATCCACGGATCGAGCACCTGATTTTCGAGTTTTTGCACCACATCCACCGCCCGCAGCGCCTTGTTGGCCTCCGCATTCAACCGGTCGATCACCGCCTTCGGCGTACCCGCCGGTGCAAACATGCCCACCCACGGATTCATCTCATAACCCTGGACCCCGGACTCGGTGATCGTCGGCACCTCGGGCAGCGCTTTGGCGCGCGCGGCGGAACCGACGCCGAGCGGGCGCAATCTGCCCTGACGAATCTGGTTGATCACCGTGCCGATGGTGGCAAACGACACCTGGGTCTCGCCGGACATCAGCGCGGTGACCTGCGGCGCGCCGCCCTTGTACGGCACATGCAGCAGATCGAGTTTCGCCATCGACGTCAGCAAAGCCATCTGCAAATGCGGCGCGCTGCCGTTGCCCGACGAGGAATACAGGATCTGGCCCGGACGCGCCCGCGCCAGTGCCAGAAAATCCGCCGTCGTCTTGACCGGCAGCGACGGATGCACGGTCAGTACGCCGGGCTGCGCGGACAGCAAGCCGACGCCGGTAAAATCCTTCAGCGTGTCATAGGCGAGCTTGCTGCCGTAGAGATGTGCGTTGCCGACGTGCGTCGTCGAATGCACCATCAGCGTGTAACCGTCCGGCGCCGCCTTCGCCACCACCTCCGCGCCGATGGACCCTGCCGCCCCCGGCCGGTTATCGACGATGAACTGCTGCTTCAGGGACTCGCTCATTTTCTGCAGCACCA
>JANNHN010000472.1:0-3550 GCA_031404395.1 Betaproteobacteria bacterium | reverse complement strand
TATCACCTCGTCTGCACCATGGCCAACGACCACAATGGGCTTCTCTGTTGTAGATTGACGGATGGCTTCCAACGCGTGCCAGATCATGGGCTTCCCAGCAACGGGATGCAAGACCTTTGGCAGGCTGGATTTCATGCGCGTTCCCTGCCCGGCGGCAAGTAAGATTGCTGTCACTCTCATGGGTTCACCTCGAAAAAATCTAACTTGAACAAGTCGGCAATTTTCATTATGTCTTTGCGAGAAGGGCACTTGCTCTTCCCGACGAAGCAATCCCCTATTATTAAGAGACTGCTTCGGCAAAGAACAAGTGCGCCTCGCAGCGACATTATTCATATTGGGAATTGCTATAAGCAAGTATAACTAAAATAGGATTTGCGTGGCTTTGCCGCACAAATCCTATTTTAGAAAAGAAACCCCGCTTACGCGGGGTATGTCAGGCTGGGGCACCTGGATTCGAACCAAGATCCACAGCTCCAAAGGCTGGTGTGCTGCCGTTGCACCATGCCCCAGTGCGGGCAAAATTGTATCACAATTTTTTTATTTCCCATCTCCTGGAATAAGCCCAAGTTTGCGGGCTTCCTCCAAAGAGATCACTTCCGAACTGACTGGTTTGCTTCCATGTTTTTCTGCGGCTTGACTCCAGAAATCGTCCATATCATTTGCTTTTACTTTTTTCGCGGCGGCTTCTTTTAACAGCGATTCCATTTCCGGGGAAGGAGGGGCATCAGCTGGCTTTTCTGTCAGTTTTTTTGAAACCTGCGTAGGGGCAAGGGTTGAAGCGGGCATTCCACTTCCAGACACCAAATGTAATTCTCCGGTCACGCCCATCGATTTAAGGGATTTCTCTACGTGTTTCTGTAACGCAAGCAAGGCGTTTACTGTTTCAAGGATACGGTCTTCATTAGCAAGGCCATTGCCCGCAACAAGCAAAGCATACAATGGGGTAACGGGAAGAAAAAGCAGATCGTGATCCCCACCGCTAAAAACATGATAGGAGTCGAGTGTATCCTGATGATTATGGTGCGCAACCTTGAGGCTCGCGCCATGGATCGCCATCAATGCAGAAATGAGAGAAACTTCCATGCTGTCATCATGCAACTTACCGGTGCGCGCCTGCACAAGGCCGCGGTCATTTAGCAGAAAAACAGCTTCGGCTTTGATATCCTGCCGAAAGTTGGCAAGCAAGTCTGAAACCCGGATGTAACGTTCTTCAACTTTTCCATCTGATTTTTCAGGAGGAAAGATCGTTTGCACAAGGCCGAGGCCGCGCTCAACCACATCCAAAAAATCAGCCATTGGAATGGGCTTGTTAAAGATCGCCAGGGCGCCGGCGTTGAGCATTTCTTCGCGCACTTTGCGGTCGGTTACACCAGTGATAAGGACCACCTTTGCTTCCGGATGTCGTGCGCGCACCTTGTGCATGAGCTCCACCCCGCTCATACCGGGCAGCATGTAATCGGTAATAAGCAGGTCAATTTTGTGCCGCGACGATTCGAGTAAAGCCTCTTCGCCCGATGGAGATTCAAATATCTTTAATTCCGGCTTCTTTAGCGTATCCAACGTGGCATGCAAGAGACGTAAAATATCGCGTTGATCATCGACAAGCAAAATATTGTGACTCATCATGGGCCTACTTTACCATCCAACAAGCCACCCAGTGACTGGGCGCGGCTTCGCGGAACTCAGGCTCCTGTTCGGAACAGATCTTTTCTGCAATCGGGCAGCGCGGATGGAAGCGGCAGCCCCTGGGCGGGTTAAGCGGACTGGGCACATCGCCTTTGAGGATGGTGCGGTTGCGTTTGAGGTTTGGATCAGGAATTGGAATGGCGGACATCAACGCTTTTGTATATGGATGCAAAGGCTCTTTAAAAAGATCGTCGCGCGTGGTCAACTCCACCATCTTGCCGAGGTACATCACCGCCACACGGTCTGAGATATGTTCCACCACACTCAAGTTGTGCGCGATGAAAAGATAGGTGAGTCCAAATTCTTTTTGCAGGTCTTTCAAAATGTTGAGCACCTGTGATTGAATGGAAACATCCAATGCAGAGACAGGCTCATCACAAATGATAAAGTTGGGGCGCAAGGCCACCACTGCTGAGACGGGCCTGGGAAGTAGGGATCGGCCGGCGGATTGAGCGCGACGGCCTGGCGCTGCTCGCGTGTATTGAGGCTGACGGAGGCGACCCCCGGCTGCGCGGCAATGCGCGACGCGACGCGCTCGGCCTGTTCGGCCGTCAGGGGGCGCGCGAAGCGCAGCAACTGCGCGCTGGCGCCGACCGGGTCGCGCCGCGGCGCCGCGGCGGCCCATTGCGGCAACTCGCGCAACACGTCGCCGTCGCCGCGCCAGCCGCTCAGCAGGCGCTGCCAGCGTGCGGCCTCGTTCACGTGCGCAGGGGCCTGCGCGTTCGCACCCAGCGCCCATGCGCGCTCGCGCGCCTGGGCCAACGCGACATGGCTGGGCGCGTCGTGCAGTTGCACGATGAGGCCGTGCACCATGGGCGCGCGCTCGGTGCGGGCCGCACCGGCCAATGCCGTCAAGGGGGTCGTGACCAGCGCCAGGCCCAGGCCGGCAAGAACAGTGAGGCGGCGCAGGGTCTGTGGCAGTTTCATAGTCGCGGATTATCCGCCGACCCCGCCCGCTGGCCGGGCGCGTTCAGCGGCGGCGCGACTGTGGATTGCCCAGTGAGAGCGTCGCCAGCAGCAAGGCCAGCAGCCAGGGCCAGGACATGGTGCCGCCGCCGCCGCCGCCACCGGCTACCGCCGGTGTTGGCGGCGTTGCCGCGGGCGCGACAGTCACGGTTTGCTGCGTACCGTAGCTGACGCCCTGGTCGTCGGTGACGATCAAGTGGGCCGTGAATGTGCCTGCGGCGCTGGGTTGCAAGGCCGTCGTCTGCGCGTTGGTGCTCGCGGTAAACGCGCTGGCGACGCCGCCCGCTTCAACCAGCGCCCACTGCCAGCCGACGATGGTGCGGCCGTTGGCAGCCGTCGACGTGCTCGCCGACAGCGTCACAGTGTCACCGGCCAAGGGCGCGGCGGGTGTCACACCAATGACGGCCCGCACGCCTATCGCCGCCCGCACCGCCGCGCCCGCATCGAGCATGCCGGCGCCACAGGTGGTGCGCGAGCAGTAGCACTGATGTTGCTCGGCAGTCGTGGGCGCGCGGCAGGCAGCGACGGCACCATCGACGGGATCCGGCGCGGCACCGCTTTGAGGGAAGGGCCGCGCGCTGGACTGAATTGCTGCACGAACTGCAGTCGGTGTAAGCGAGGCTTGTGCAGACAGCATCAAGGCCGCGGTCGCCGCGACCAACGGCGACGAAAAACTGGTGCCGACGCTGGCATCGAAGCTGTCGCTGTAGATCGACAACGCCGGTACCGTGCTGCCGCTGTCGAGCGTGGTCAGGATCGGGTACAGGCACGGCCCATTCAGATTGACGCAGTTGCCGCCCGGCGCCGCGATCGACAGCTCGGGCCCGACATCGGAGAAGCCGACCTTGGTGCCGACATGGCGCACCGCGGCGACGCCGATCGCACCGGGGCAATTGGC
>JANNHN010000471.1:0-5366 GCA_031404395.1 Betaproteobacteria bacterium | reverse complement strand
TAAAAATTGTTTATAATCAACAGGTTAATTCGCTTACGGCGTATCACGAATGGCGCGAAACGTTAGCGACGAAGAACTCCAGCTGAAGAAGCGTGCGCGCCGGCGTCTGGTCGGCGCCGTCGTGCTGGTGACTGCGGTGGCAGTGGTGCTGCCGATGATTCTTGATGCGGAACCCAAGCCGGTCTCGCAGGACATCAATATTCAGATTCCGTCGCCGGATGCCGGCGTGTTGTCCGTCAAGCCGGCGTCATTAAAGCCGGCTGTGCCGGTACCGGTACCTGCGGCGAAGGTCGATGCGCCGCAAGTCGTGGCCAAGGCTGAGCCCAAAGCTGAACCCAAGGCGGAGCCGAAAGCCGAACCCAAAGCCGCAGTGCAACCTGCAGCGAAACCGGTAACGAAGACTACTCAGGAAAAACCGGCAGCGGCTGCGGCCGGTGCCTTCGTGATCCAGGTGGTCGCGTTGACTGATACCGCCAGGGCGAAGGAATTGCAGGCAAAAATCGCCGGCGGTGGTATGAAGGCTTATACCGAAGTCGTGCAGACGGCCAAGGGTCCGGTGACGCGCGTGCGCGTCGGTCCTTATGCCAGTCGCGAGGCTGCGGAAAAGGGGCGCCAGCAGTTGCTGGGCATGGCGCTCGACGGCAAGGTAGTGCCCAAATAAGCCGATGACCTTGCTCGATTATGCGGTGCTGATCATTATCGGATTTTCCATCGCGCTCAGTATCATGCGCGGATTGGTGAGAGAGTTATTGGCGCTGGCGGCGTGGGGATTGGCGTTCTTTGTGGCCTGGCTGCTCGGCGGTCAGGCGGCGGCGCTGATGCCAGCTGAAATTCCCGGCGACGAGTTGCGCGCACTGGCAGGTTATGTCGCGACGTTTTTCCTGGTGCTGCTGCTGATGAGCCTGGTCGCTTTTGCGGTGTCGCAAATGATCAAGGGTGCGGGACTGAGCGCTGAGGACCGACTGCTGGGCGCAGTATTCGGCCTGGTGCGGGGTTTTGCGGTGGTCATGACGCTGGTCCTGCTGGCGGGGGCCACGGCGTTGCCGGCGCAACCGTTCTGGCGTGAAGCGGTGCTGCGGCCGTTGCTGGAGCGCACTGCGATTGTAATCAAGAGCTGGTTGCCGCTCGCGGTCAGCCAGCATATTCGGTATCGCTGAGAAAACGGAAACGCCATGTGCGGAATCGTCGGAGTCGTTGCCCGCAGCCCCGTCAACCAGATCCTCTATGACGGGTTGCTGGTGCTGCAGCATCGCGGCCAGGATGCAGCGGGCATCGTGACCGCCGACGGCGCGAGTTTCCATATGCACAAGGGCGGCGGCATGGTGCGTGACGTGTTTCGCACCCGCAACATGCGCGGCCTCGCCGGACATGCCGGCATCGGGCATACGCGTTATCCGACCGCCGGTTCGGCTTATTCGGCGGCGGAGTCGCAGCCGTTCTACGTCAATTCGCCGTTCGGTATCGTACTTGGGCACAACGGCAACCTGACCAACGCGGACCAATTGAAGAACGACCTGTTCCGTCTCGACCTGCGCCACGTCAACACCGAATCCGATTCGGAAGTGCTGCTCAACGTGCTGGCGCACGAGCTTGCCGCCAACGCCACCAACTACAAGCTCGATCCGGCGAACATATTCGCCGCGGTATCCGGCGTACACCGGCGCTGTCGCGGCGCCTATGCGGTGGTGGCCATGATTGCCGGCTACGGTCTGCTGGCGTTCCGCGATCCGTACGGCATCCGCCCGCTGGTCTTCGGTCGCATGGAGACGCCGCAAGGGCATGATTACATGGTGGCCTCCGAAAGCGTGGCGCTCGACGGCCTTGGCTTTCGCGTGGTGCGCGACGTGGCGCCGGGCGAAGCCATATTCATCGACCTCGACGGCAATTTTCACAGCCAGCAATGCGCGGCAAGCCCGTCACTGAATCCGTGCCTGTTCGAGTTTGTCTATCTGGCGCGGCCGGATTCGGTGATCGACGGTATCTCGGTTTACGAGACCCGGTTGCGCATGGGGGAGAGTCTGGGGCGGAAGATCGAGAAGGATTTTTCCAGCCTCGACATCGATGTGGTGATCCCGATTCCGGATTCGAGCCGCCCGTCGGCGATGCAGTTGTCGAACCATCTGAACATCGCCTATCGCGAGGGTTTCATCAAGAATCGTTATATCGGCCGCACCTTCATCATGCCGGGGCAGGCCATACGCCGCAAATCCGTGCGCCAGAAGCTCAACGCGATCGGCATGGAGTTTCGCGGCAAAAATGTGCTGCTGGTCGACGATTCGATTGTGCGCGGCACCACCAGCCGGGAGATCGTGCAGATGGCGCGCGATTCCGGCGCGCGCAGGGTTTATTTTGCATCGGCGGCGCCGCCGGTGCGTCACGCCAATGTTTACGGCATCGACATGCCGACGCGCGATGAGCTGATTGCCAGCGGGCGCACGGACGAGGAGATCGCCAGGGAAATCGGTTGTGATGCGCTGATTTATCAGGAGCTGGATGCTCTGATCGGCGATGTGCGCAGCGTCAATCCGGCGGTGACCAACTTTGAGGCTTCCTGCTTCAGCGGGCACTACATCACCGGCGACGTCACCCAGGCCTATCTCGACGGCGTCGAAGCCCAACGTCGCGACAGCGCCAAGGCGGAAAGAATGGCCGCGGCGACCCAGCTCGACCTCGGGCTTGAGCTGGTGGACTGACGCGGGGCGGCTGATCGCGTGTACCAGCCTGCCGCGTTTGCCGAAGAGCGCGTTGATGTCATGCACGCGCTGATCCGCGCTCATCCTTTCGCGACACTGATTACCTGCGCCGACGCCGCTCCGGAAGCAAATCATCTGCCGTTGCTGATCGATCCGCAGCCCATGCCCTGCGGCACGCTGCGCGGCCATGTTGCGCGCGCCAATCCGCTGTGGCGGCAGCGGCATGAGGGGCGGGAGGCGCTGGTGATATTTCAGGGGCCGCAGGCTTACGTGACCCCGTCGTGGTATGCGGCCAAGCGCGAAACCGGCAAGGTGGTGCCGACCTGGAATTATGCGGTGGTGCATGCCCGCGGACCGTTGATCATCCACGATGATCCGGTCTGGTTGCGTGATCTGGTATCGCGGCTGACCGCGCAGCAGGAGGCGCCGTTGCCGCAGCCGTGGGGGATCGGTGACGCGCCCCCGGACTACATTGAGCAGATGCTCCAGGCGATAGTCGGTATTGAAATCCCGATTGCGCGTCTCGAAGGCAAGTGGAAAGTCAGCCAGAACCGGTCGGCGGCCGACCGCGACGGCGTTGCAGCCGGGCTGCAGGCGCGTGGTGATGCGCAGTCGCTGGACATGGCCGGTCTGGTCGCCGGTGAACGCCCGGTTTGACGGCAGCGGCGGAGCTGGGTTAGTCTGACGTCTGCGCCGATTTGAGAATCAGCTTGCGGGCGCGTTAAAAATGCCGCTAAAGCGACGGAAGAACCCGGTCCGCGCTAGCTGGCCGGGTTTTTTTATTTGATGGAGCGAGATCATGAAGAGTGGCTTTACCACGACGATTCTGCATTCCGACCTGGAATCGCCGATAGAGCATTTTGCCGTGCACAAACCGATGCACGCCGCGGTGGCGTTCGGCTATCCGGACGCACGTGATCTGGCGAAGGTATTCAAGGGTGAACTCGCCGGCTACGCCTATGGCCGACAGGGCAATCCCACCACGGCTGCGCTGGAGTCGAAGATCAGCAAGATGGAGGACGGCATTGCGACCGCCTGTTTCTCGACAGGTATGGCCGCGATTGCCGCGACGTTCATCGCATTGCTGCGCAGCGGTGATCACATCGTGTCCAGCTCATTTCTGTTTGGCAACACCAACAGCTTGTTCGGTACTTTGGGACAGCTCGGTTGCGACATCAGCTACGTGGACGCTACACGTGTGGATGAAGTGGCACGCGCCCTTCGGCCCAACACCCGGCTGGTGTTCGTGGAAACCATAGCCAACCCATGCACCCAGGTCGCCGACCTGGCGCGCATCGGCGATCTCTGCGCCCGCCACGGTCTGCTCTACGTGGTGGACAACACCATGACTTCGCCCTATCTGTTCCGGCCAAAGCGGGTCCAGGCCGGCCTGGTCATCAATTCCCTGACCAAGTACATCGGTGGCCACGGCAACGCGCTGGGCGGTGCAGTAACCGATACCGGCTTGTTCGACTGGAAGCGTTTTCCGAACATCTACGACAACTACAAGACCGCCGCCCCCGCCATGTGGGGCGTATTGCAGATCCGCAAAAAGGGTTTGCGCGACGCGGGCGCTACGCTGGCGGCTGAAGTTGCGCATCGCCTCGCCACCGGCGCCGAGACACTGGCGCTGCGGATGGATCGGGCGGCCGGCAATGCGCTGCAACTTGCCCGCCTTCTTGCCGCACATCCCAAGGTCACAAAAGTGTATTACCCCGGGCTCGATGATCATCCGCAGCACCAACTCGCCGGCGAGTTGTTCAGGAATTACGGTGCATTGATGAGTATTGAACTGGCGGACGGTATCGACTGCTTCGACTTCCTCAACCGGCTGAAGCTGGTGATTTCATCCAGTCATCTCGGGGACAACCGGACGCTCGCGATCCCGATTGCCCACACGATCTATTGGGAGATGGGGCCGGCGCGCCGCGCCGAGATGGGCATTGTGGACTCGTTGATTCGACTGTCGATCGGTATCGAGGACACGGAAGACCTGATCGGGGATTTCACGCAGGCGCTGGCGCAGGATTAGAGCGCAACCGCGGTGCAGCCGGCAGCATCGCAGCGCAAATAACTGCCACGCTGATACCAGTCGCTGAGCACCCAGCGCTCGCAGTTGTGCCCGTCGACGACATGCACATGCCGGGCCGGCCGGTGGGTGTGGCCGTGGATCAGCCGCGGGTAACCATGGCGCCGCAGCAGTTCTTCCACCGCGGTTGCCGCCACGTCCATGATCGCTCCCGTTTTCTGTTGCTTGCTGGCCTCGCTTTGCGCGCGTAAACCCAGCATCTGCTCGCGGCGATCCGCCAGCGGCTGCGCGAGAAAGCGCGACTGATTGGCGGGATCCCGGGCGTAGCTGCGGAATTTCTGGTAATCGGTGTCGTCCGTACACAACGCATCACCGTGGGTCAGCAGCGTCGGTGTGCCGTGGAGATCGATCAGTAGCGGGTCGTCGAGCAGCGTCGCGCTGCTGCGTTCGACGAATGTGCGACCCATCAGCACGTCGCGATTACCCTGCATCAGGAACACCGGTGTGCCGCGGGCGGCGAGCGCGGCGAGCGCGGCGGCGGTCTGCACACCCAACGCGTCAGTGTCGTCGTCGCCTGCCCAGTATTCGAAAAGGTCGCCGAGGATATAGAGCGCCGCGGCCTGCGGCGCGATATCGGCGGTGAA
>JANNHN010000470.1:0-2581 GCA_031404395.1 Betaproteobacteria bacterium | reverse complement strand
CGCTCGTTGTCGCGCGTAAAGTTGAGCTGGCTCTGGATGACGCCGGCCTGCCCGAAGGCCAGGGCCGCCTCCCCCATCTGCGAGCTGGAACGCGCCGCGAGTATCGCCACCGCCAGAGCGGCAATCGACACCAGTTGGCTGTTGCTCTGGCGGCTGACCATGCGTGCAATGTGCTTTTGGGTGACGTGCGCGATTTCGTGGCCAATCACCCCGGCCACTTCGGATTCGCTCTGCGCGGCAAGTATCAATCCGGTGTGTATACCGATGAACCCTCCGGGCAGCGCAAACGCATTGATCTGCGAATCCCGCACCACGAAAAACTCGAATTCCTGACGCGCTTCGCCGCTGCGTGCCGTCATCCGCCCACCCAGCGCAGCGACATAATCGGCCACTTCAGGGTCGTCAAGGTACGCCGGATCGCGGCGAATCTCCCGCATGATGCGCTCCCCGAGCAGACGCTCCTCTCTGGGAGAAATCGCCGCGGCCGAAGCATCTCCGAGTTCGGGAAGCGCCTGGGCCAATACGCGCGGAACGCACAGCAGGATCAGCAGCAGAATGAGTCGCTGGTACATAGTGCTATGATAATTCCGGCTGCGCGGGAGTTCCTAATGAAAAAACAATCTGTTACAGGCGTTCTGACACACTTCGACGCACGCGGCGAGGCCTGGATGGTCGATGTTGCGGGCAAGGCGGAAACCCATCGCGTTGCACGTGCGGCAGGCCGTATCACCATGCGTCCGGCTACCCTGCGCCACATTGCCGCTGGTGCCGCAAAAAAAGGGGATGTGCTCGGCGTCGCGCGTATTGCCGGCATACAGGCAGCAAAACAGACCTCCAGTTTGATCCCGCTGTGCCATCCACTGGCCATTACCAAGGTCGAAGTGGCGTTCACAATGGATCGAAAAGTCAGCGCCGTTGAATGCACTGCGATTGTGGAAACCGTCGGCCGCACCGGCGTCGAAATGGAAGCGCTGACGGCCGCGGGCATCGCCCTGCTGACCATCTACGACATGTGCAAGGCGGTGGACCGCGGCATGCGCATCTCCGACCTCGGGCTGGAGGAAAAGCGCGGCGGGAAATCCGGTGTGTGGAAAGCATCGCGGCGGCGTTGAAACCGTCGGCAACAACGCCGCCATAAAGATGGCCAATGACTGAATTCGCATCTCAAATGGGGAATTAGCGATGGACAAGCCCGGCGGGGTTGGCTAGGATTTGAAAAATATTAGCTTCGGCTGATGTTTGTTGCAGAAGTCGCGAATGTAGAGAGTGCATGACGCAGATCGCGACCATCATCATTCCAACTGGAGGAAACCACATGAAACAATTACGCCGCAATTTCCTGAAATTATCGGGCAGCGCCGGTGCGGTAGCTGCCGCCGCGGCTGCGGGCCTGCTCAAGGCGGGATCAGTCTGGGCGGCGCCGTGGAACAAGGCCGGGTTTGAATCAAAAGTAGTCGCAGACATCCAGAAAAGTCTGGGCGCCACCAGCCTGACCGACAGCAAGGACATCACGATTACCGCCCCGGATATCGCCGAAAACGGCGCCATCGTGCCAGTCGCCGTAACCAGCAAGATCCCCAACACCGAGAGCATCGCCATCATTGCGGAGAAAAACCCTTTCCCGCTGGCTGCAAGTTTTGACATCACGGGTGGCGGCGAAGGCTATGTATCCACGCGGGTCAAGATGGGCCAGACTTCCAATGTGCGCGCGATCGTAAAGGCCGGCGGGCAGTACTATACCGCTGTCAAGGAGATCAAAGTCACCGTCGGCGGTTGTGGTTAACCGGTTAACGTTCGCGAATACACCGAAAAAAGAGGAAAGAGGAGAAGAGCATGGCTGAACCGATGAAAATCCGCGCCACATTGCAAGGCGACACCGCGGATGTGCGCATTCTGATGCGGCACCCAATGGAAACCGGCACGCGCAAGACCGCATCAGGCGTTGTGCCGCTGCATTTCATTCAAAGCGTGGTCGTGCAGCACAACGGCAAGACCGTGCTGGATGCGCAGTGGAGCCAGGCGATTTCACGCGACCCCTTCCTGGGGCTGCGCGTCAAGGGCGCCAAGGCGGGCGACAAGATCAGTGTTACCTGGACCGACAACACGGGGGACAAACGCAGCGACGAAGTCGCTGTCACCGCCGGATCCTGAACCGCACAACACCGCAGCACCGTATTCCAATACCAATAACGAAGGAGGAGATCATGGAGAAAATACACGGCATCGGCCTTTCCGTATGCGCCGCCCTGTGTCTGACGCTGGCGCCGCCGTTGCTGGCGCAAGGCGATCTTTCCGTCGGCCGCAAAATGCTGATGGAAGACAACCCCGGCGAACTGTGGATCGATCAGGGCAAGGCAATCTTCTACCAGAAACGCGGCCCCAAAAATGTTTCTCTGGAACAATGCGACTTCGGCATGGGTCCCGGCAAACTGGAAGGTGCCGCTGTCCGCCTGCCCCGCTACTTCGCCGACACCGACCGGGTCGAAGATCTGGAATCACGCCTGCTGACCTGCATGACGCGACTGCAGGGCTTTGACCGCGACGCGCTGATCAAGCAGGCCATCAGCGCGCCGGCCAGCCG
>JANNHN010000469.1:0-2070 GCA_031404395.1 Betaproteobacteria bacterium | reverse complement strand
CGGCAGAGACCTGGCGGAAGTCGGCGCCGCTTTTGATCTGCGCCAATGCCTGCTCGGCGCGGGCGCGGCGCGCCTGCAGTTGCTCCGGCGCGGCGTTTTCCGGCACGGCAATCAGGATATGCGACACGTCGAATTCGTCGTCCTGGCCTTTTTGCGCCTGTTGGCTTTGAATGAAGTGATCGATCTCGGTTTCGGTGATGACGATCTTCTGGGCGACTTCGCGATCGCGCAGGCGAGACAGGGTGATTTCGCTGCGGATATCCTCGCGGAACTTGTCGAACGGCACCCCGTCTTTTTCCAGCGTCGCCCGTAATTGGGTCAGCGACAGCTTGTTCTCGTCGGCGATACGCGCGACCGCCCGGTCGAGCTCGGTGTCGTCCACGCGCATGCCGATGTCGCGCGCATGCTGGATCTGCACCTTGTCATTGATCAGGCGGTCAATGACCTGGCGTTCAATATCGGTGCGCGGCGGCAGTGGCGTACCCTGCCGCCGCAATTGACCAAGGGCAAACTCCACGCGCGCACCGAGTTCCTGCTGCGTGATGACTTCATCGTTGATCACCGCGACAATGCGGTCAACGGTGACCACTCGCGGCTTGGCAGCCTGCGCCCACGCATTTCCCGGCAGTCCAGCCGGCAACAGCACCAGAACGGACAGGGCGAGACGACAGACCAGCTTCGGTAGAGGCATCATGAATCCGGATTCTTGATCAGTGATTGTAATTGCGGTTCAGGCCGGGCAGCAGCCTGGAATCTAGAACAAGCCCGGTACATTGTATTCGACTGGGGTGGCTGTGCGGGGATCGAACGGCTTGTAACCGCTGATGTTCCGTTTCAGCACTTCCAGCGGATTGGTGCCGATCCGTGATACGCCGTTCAGTTCGAGCTGCACAAAAATGGAGGTGCTGGCGCTGCTGGTGGTGGTTGCAAAGCGGTGGGCCACGATGCGCAGAGCCCAGCAGTTGTCGTTGTACTCGAAACCGGCCAGCCCCTCCAGCGTCCGGTGATCACGGATGGAGAAGTTCCAGCGGCCTACCGCGGACCAGCGTCCGTCGATCGGCCATTGCGTGGAGAAGTCCACCTGGCGCAGCGTATTGACCGTATCGCGGTAGGTCAGGTTCAGCACCTTGCCTTGTTGCGGCTGGTAGCGGCCGGCGACGTTGAATTTCTGGGTTTTCTTCAGATCGGTGTTGTATTGCCAGCCCGTCTCGGCGGTCCAGTGCTGGGCGATATTGCCGCTCAGCGTGGCCAGCAGGTCGGAGGAGTTGCTGTCGCTGGCACGCGGGGCAACCCCGGGCACCGTGACGCGCTGCGACTGGAAATAGTATCGTTGTGCCAGTCCGGCGCGCAGACGCTCGATTCCGCTGTCTGCGCTGATGAACCGTGACGTGACGCCTACAGTCATCTGGCTGGCGTCATTGATGCGATCCTGACCGCTGAACTGGTTCTCGGTGAAGATGGTCGCAAAATTGATGTCCTGCAGGCCGCTCTCGAAATTCGGCAAACGGTTTTGGTCCTTGTAGGGGATGTAAACGTAATACGCCTTCGGCTCCAGCGTCTGGATCAGGCTCTGGTCGCCGGCGCGCATCTGGCGCTCGAACACCGCGCCGCTCTCAGCGCTGAAAATCGGCAGCGTCCGCGAGCTGTTCTGCAGCCCCGCAGTATTGTTGTTGGCGCCGATCGAATACTGCGTCATGTGCATGCCGATTTTCGGCACGACGAATGCGTAGGGGGTTTGCAACGGCAGCGACACCGAAGGGTAAGCAACCAGCCGGCGGCCGTTGATCAGCGTGGGGTGGTCAAACGCAACGAAACTCCCGAGCAGGTCGAAGTCGCCCCAAGCGCCACCGAGGCGCTGCGCCGTCAGCGTCAGTTGCGGTTGGCGATTGTACGGCGGCGTCAGCGGCGCCAGCGGGTCGGATTGCAGTGTCTGGAAGCGCTGGGTGTACGCCGAGAAGCCGTAGGTTCCGGCATCGCCCCAGGTGCCGCCGCGCGACAGTGTCACATCGTTCGACAAATGAACCTGTGAAGTCACGGCGACCTGCGTGGACAGGTCGGTGAAATACTTGC
>JANNHN010000468.1:0-5726 GCA_031404395.1 Betaproteobacteria bacterium | reverse complement strand
CCTACATCAATGTGGATCCCGGCACCATGAGCCCCTTCCAGCACGGCGAGGTGTTTGTCACTGAGGACGGCGCCGAGACCGATCTCGATCTGGGGCACTATGAACGCTTCATCGACGCCCGCATGGGCAAGCGCAACAACTTCACCACCGGGCAGATCTACGAGAGCGTCATCAAGAAGGAACGCCGCGGGGATTATCTTGGCGGCACCGTGCAGGTCATCCCGCACATCACCGACGAGATCAAGCTCTACATCAGGCGCGGGGCAGGCGAAGCTGAAATCGTGCTGGTGGAAGTCGGCGGCACGGTGGGCGACATTGAATCCCTGCCGTTTCTCGAGGCGATTCGCCAGATGGGAATCGAGGTCGGCCGGGACAACGTCTGCTACATCCATCTGACGCTGGTGCCATACATCGCCTCCGCCG
The DNA here is from genome assembly GCA_031404395.1 of Betaproteobacteria bacterium. GTDB lineage: Bacteria > Pseudomonadota > Gammaproteobacteria > Burkholderiales > SG8-41. The sequence continues at coordinate 5,303 of JANNHN010000468.1, read as the reverse complement.
GTGAGATCAAGACCAAGCCGACGCAGCACTCGGTAAAAGAGTTGCGTGAAATCGGTATCCAGCCTGACGTGTTGCTGTGCCGGGCCGACCGGCCGCTGCCGGACGGCGAGCGCCGCAAGATTGCGCTGTTCACCAATGTCAGCGTCGATGCCGTGATTTCCGCAGTCGATGTGGATAGTATTTACAAGATTCCCGGCATGTTGCACGAGCAGCACCTGGATGACATTGTTTGCAGCAAATTGTGCATCAGCCCGAAGCCGGCTGACCTGTCGAGCTGGCAACGAGTGATTCATGCGCTGGAGCATCCGCAACATGAGATCAGCATTGCACTGGTCGGCAAGTATGTCGATTTGACCGAATCGTACAAATCCCTGTCGGAAGCGCTGATCCATGCCGGCATCCACACGGCCTCCAGAATCCATATTCATTACGTCGATTCGGAGAGCATCGAGAAAAACGGCACGGGATGCCTGGCAGCCATGGATGCCATCCTGGTGCCCGGCGGTTTCGGCAAGCGCGGAGTGGAAGGGAAGATTCAGGCCATCAGCTTCGCCCGCAGGAACGAGGTGCCTTACCTGGGGATCTGTCTCGGTATGCAACTCGCCGTCATCGAATGCGCGCGCAATATGGCCGGCCTCGATGGCGCGCACAGCACGGAGTTCGATCCGGAGACGCCGCACCCGGTGGTGGCGCTGATTACCGAGTGGCAGGATCGCGACGGCCGGGTTGAACATCGCGATGCCAGATCCGATCTGGGCGGCAGCATGCGCCTGGGCGGCCAGGAGTGCGAACTGAAATCAGGATCGCTGGTGCGCAGGATTTATGGCGCAGATCGCATCGTCGAAAGACATCGCCATCGTTATGAAGTCAACAATCATTATCTGCCGCGGTTGCAGGAGGCCGGATTGGCCGTCAGCGGTCTTTCTCTGACCGGCGACTTGTGTGAAATGGTGGAAATTCCGGGCCACCCCTGGTTTGTCGGATGCCAGTTTCATCCGGAGTTCACGTCCACGCCGCGCGGCGGTCATCCGCTGTTCAAATCGTTCGTGGAAGCTGCGTTGGCGCACGTGCGCTCTGCTCGCCGTAAGCCGCAGGCACAGAGCGCGCAACTGCAGCACGCGGTTGGCGGCACGGCCTGATGCACGGCAAGCGCAGCATGTACGCCGTTTTGTCATGAAACTCTGCGGATTTGAAGCCGGACTGGATCGTCCGCTGTTCCTGATTGCCGGCCCCTGCGTTGTCGAGTCGCGCGCCATGGCCATGGATACGGCCGGTGAGCTGAAAACGATTTGCGCGGCACTGAATATCCCGTTTATCTATAAATCCTCGTACGACAAAGCCAACCGCAGTTCGATCAAGTCCTTTCGCGGTCTGGGTATGGACAAAGGTCTTGAAATTCTGGCTGACGTGCGTAAAACGCTGGGCGTCCCGGTGTTGACCGATGTGCATGCGATCGAAGAGATTGCGCAGGTCGCGGCAACGGTCGATGTATTGCAGACGCCGGCGTTCCTGTGCCGGCAGACCGACTTCATCTGTGCGGCGGCAGCCGCCGGCAAACCGGTCAATATCAAGAAAGGCCAGTTTCTTGCGCCCGGCGACATGGTTAATGTTGTTGACAAGGCGCGCGCCGCCAGCGGCGCGGACAACATCATGGTCTGTGAACGCGGCGTAACCTTCGGCTATAACAATCTGGTGTCCGACATGCGCTCGCTGATGATCATGCGCAACACCGGCTGCCCGGTGGTGTTCGACGCCACGCATTCGGTGCAGTTGCCCGGCGGGCAAGGCACCAGCAGCGGCGGGCAGCGTGAGTTTGTGCCGGTGCTGGCGCGCGCTGCGGTCGCCAGCGGCATCTCCGGTTTGTTCATGGAAACGCACCCGCAACCGGAGAAGGCGCTGTCCGACGGGCCGAATGCCTGGCCGCTGAAACACATGAAAACGCTGCTGGCGACACTGGCCGCGATCGATGCGCTGGTCAAGCGCGGCGGCTTTGCGGAAAACAACTTGTAATCTGACTGAACTATCCGGGAATTGGCAATGAGCGCAATCGTTGATGTGATCGGCAGGGAAATTCTGGATTCACGCGGCAATCCGACGGTGGAAGCCGACGTATTGCTGGAATCCGGCATTTTGGGGCGTGCCGCGGTGCCGTCCGGTGCTTCGACGGGCAGCCGCGAAGCCATTGAGCTGCGCGACGGCGACAAGGCGCGTTATGGCGGCAAAGGCGTGCGCAAAGCCGTGGAGCATGTGAATACGGAGATCTGCGAGGCGGTGATCGGCGTTGATGCGACGGAGCAGTCGTTCATCGACCGCACATTGCTGGATCTCGACGGTACCGAGAACAAATCGCGTCTGGGCGCCAATGCCATGCTGGCGGTATCGATGGCGGTGGCGCGGGCGGCAGCCGAGGAGTCCGGACTGCCGCTGCATCGCTACCTCGGCGGTGCGGGACCCATGGTGATGCCGGTGCCGATGATGAACGTCATCAACGGCGGCGCACATTCCGACAACGGACTGGACATGCAGGAGTTCATGATCGTGCCTGTGGGCATGACCAGCTTCAGCGATGCACTGCGCTGCGGCGTCGAGGTATTTCACGCACTGCGCAAGCTGCTGGCGGATCGCGGCCTGTCGACAGCGGTCGGCGACGAAGGCGGATTTGCGCCGCGGTTGCCCAAGCACGAGGCAGCGATCAAGATCATTCTTGAGGCGATCGAGGCAGCTGGCTATCGCCCCGGTGAGGATGTGGCGCTGGCGCTGGATTGCGCCAGTTCCGAATTCTTCGAGGACGGCGAATACACATTGAGCTCTGAAGGCTTGTCGTTGAAAGCCCCGGAATTTGTCGATTATCTGGCGGCCTGGGTCGATAAATACCCCATCATCAGCATCGAAGACGGCATGGCGGAGAACGACTGGGACGGCTGGAAAATGTTGACCGACAAGCTCGGCAAACGCGTGCAGCTCGTCGGTGACGATCTGTTTGTGACCAACACCCGATATCTCAAGCGCGGTATCGAGCAGGGTATTGCCAATTCGATCCTGATCAAGGTCAACCAGATCGGCACGTTGACGGAAACGCTGGCGGCCATCGAGATGGCCAAGCGCGCCCGTTACACCGCGGTCATTTCGCACCGCTCAGGCGAAACCGAAGACACCACGATTGCCGATATCGCCGTGGCCACCAATGCCATGCAGATCAAGACGGGGGCGCTGTCGCGGACTGATCGACTGGCGAAATACAACCAGTTGCTCCGTATTGAAGAAGATCTCGGTGATACAGCGAGCTATCCGGGGCGCAGTGCGTTTTACCAATTACGCTAGCCCGCGATTCCGGGCCTGTCTTCCGGGCTGATGCCATGCGGCTGCTTGCTCTGGCACTCGGCTCCCTGATCCTGCTGATTCAGTATCCGCTGTGGCTGGGCAAAGGCGGGCTGTTGCGTGTATGGGAAATGGAGCGACAGATCGAGGCGCAGCGCCAGGCCAATGGCCGTTTGCAGGCACGCAACAGCGCGCTGGACGCCGAAGTGCGCGACCTCAAGCAGGGGCTGGAGGCGATCGAAGAGCGGGCGCGCAGCGAGTTGGGCATGATCCGCCACGACGAAGTGTTCTTCCAGGTGCTTGATGCAGCATCGGGAGATTCCGGAAAAACTCGGCGGTAGCCGGGCAACGTTTGGGTATTCAGGGTGCATTTAAGGAAACGGTTTTGGGGAATAAAGCGATGAGTGCACGAATCATCGACGGCGCAGCCATGGCACGGGAAGTGCTGGGTGAACTGCAGGGGCGCGCGGCACATCTTGCGCAACTCGGGCGTCCGGCGGGGCTGGCCGTGTTACTGGTCGGGGATGATGCGGCTTCTGCAGTCTATGTGCGCAGCAAGGAGCGGGCGTGTCGGGAAGCAGGCGTGCGGACGTTCGATACGCGCCTGCCAGTGGCGACGACGGAGCAGGAACTGCTGCAGCGTATCGACAGACTGAATGCAGATCACCAGGTTCACGGAATTCTCGTGCAATTGCCGCTGCCTGCGCATATTGATTCCACGCGGGTTTTGCAGCGTATTGATGCTGCCAAGGATGTCGATGGCTTCAATTGGCACAATCTGGGTGCCTTGCTGGACGGGCATATGGCGCTTGCACCATGCACTCCGCTGGGCGTTATGGTGATGCTGGAGCGTTCAGGTATTGTCATTGCCGGACGACATGCCGTGGTACTTGGCCGCAGCAGCATCGTTGGCAAACCGGTAGCGCTGATGCTGCTCGAACGCAATGCGACTGTCACCATATGTCATTCGCGCACAACAGACCTGGCTGCAATCACGCGTGAAGCCGATATTCTGGTGGCAGCGGTGGGTAAGCCGCGCATGATAACGGCGGACATGATCAAGGCCGGCGCAACGATTATTGATGTTGGCATTAACCGCCTGCCGGACGGCAAATTGTGCGGCGACGTGGATTTTGAAGCGGTCCGTACCCATGCCGGCTGGATCTCACCCGTACCGGGCGGGGTCGGACCGATGACAGTCGCCATGGTCATCACCAATGTAATTACCGCCGCGGAGCAATCCGCCTGATCCGGATTGGTTCAGCAGGAGAACGTGTTGGCAAAACCGATCAGGAATTCCGCGCCGAGGTAGCCGCGGAATGCAGCATAGGTAATGATCGCGGCGAGTGCCGACAGTACTATCCACACCAGCAGTTTTGTTGCAGATGGCATCATGGCGCAGTGGTTTTTAGGGCTGTTCTCGCATTGATTATTGCACGGAGGCGCAGAAAGCCAGTTCGTTTGCGTTATTTCTGCTGGCGCTAAGCAAATAACCATGAGAGCGCGGACGATTATGAACCCGTTGATATAATTAACGTTTTTCGATCTTGCGCGGACCCCCTTGAATTCCTCTCCGGCATTGATACTCCGCTTCGGTCTATCGTTCGAAAATCTCTATCACCGCGAGGGATTGCTCGGGCTTGATCGCGCGTTTCTGCAAGAGCTCGAAAAAGCCGATGACGCATTGCATGCTCGTTTCACAGCGGCACGTCGTAGCACGGCGTTGTTGGCCAAGGAAGAATCTGAGCTGTTGCTCGCACTGGCACCGCACCTGGACGATTTCATCGCGCAGCTGTTTGATATTGAGGCCGAAGTTCGCGCGCTTTCGGCTCGACATCACGTGTTGGCGCCGCTATACAGCGTCAAGCGTTTGTTCGTGCAGCGCAAGGCCATGCACAAGTACAAAGCGGACGCGGCTGCCGCATTCGATGGCGCTGCCATTGGCAAACAACTCGAAGCATTGCTCGGCGCGCCCTTCACAGAAC
>JANNHN010000467.1:0-5626 GCA_031404395.1 Betaproteobacteria bacterium | reverse complement strand
AGGTCGTACGGCCGGCCCACGTAGAAGACCCCGAGGCCCTCGATCCCATCCATCGGGGGCCAGTCTAAGGTCGTTCGCGGCCCAGGTACAGCCGGTCCGCGGTCACACGCCGGGCGACCTCTATTGCCATGTCGCGATCGAGACGCCGATCCACCTGACGGCGCGCCAGAAGGAACTGCTGCGCGAGTTTGAAGAGATCAATAAGAACGACGGCAATCACAGCCCGCGCGAGAAGTCCTTCATGGGCAAGGTCAAGGACTTTTTCGGCGCTTAGGCCCGGCGCCAGTTGGCGAGGCCGCCGGGCCGGTCCTCGACAATCACCCCTAGGGCGAGAAGTTCCGCGCGAATCGCGTCGGCACGCTTGAAGTCCTTTGCTTTTTTTGCGCTTGCGCGCTCGGCGATCAGGGTCTCGATCGCCGCGCTGCCAGGCACGTCGGTCCGGCCCGCCGCAGTCTGCAGGAAGGCATTCGCGTCACGTGCGAGCAGTCCGATGACCTCCGCGAGCGCCCTGAGCTGCCCGGCTTGCGCGGGCGTGCCGGTCCGGTTGACCTCCGCGGCGAGGTCGAACAGAGCCGCGATCGCCAAGGGGGTATTGAAGTCGTCATCCATGGCTTCGCGAAACCGTCTGGCGTGCGTCCCCGCCCAATCCACCGCGACCACGGTCGCGGGCGCCGACTTGAGCGCGGTGTAAAGCCGGGTCAACGCAACTTTCGCGTCGTCCAGATGCGCGTCCGAGTAATTGAGCGGGCTGCGGTAATGCGCCCGCAGGATGAAAAAGCGCACGACCTCGGCGTCGTATTTCTTCAGCACTTCGCGGATGGTGAAAAAGTTGCCCAGCGACTTGGACATTTTCTCCTCGTCGACCCGCACGAATCCGTTGTGCATGAACGTGTTGACGAAGGTGCAGCGGTTGGCGCCTTCGCTCTGCGCGATTTCGTTCTCATGATGCGGAAACTGCAGGTCGGCGCCGCCGCCGTGAATGTCGAAGGTTGTACCGAGCAGTTCGGAGGCCATCGCCGAGCACTCGATATGCCAGCCAGGCCGGCCGACGCCCCAGGGCGATTCCCATTTCGTGTCCGCCGGATCGTCCGCCTTGCCGGCCTTCCAGAGCACGAAGTCAAGGGGGTCACGCTTGGTCGTGTTGACTTCGACGCGTTGACCGGCGCGCAGGTCGTCGAGAGACTTGCCCGACAGGCGGCCGTAGGCAGGAAAGTCGCGCACCGAATAGTTGACGTCGCCATCATCGGCCCGGTATGCCAGGCCATTCTTCTCCAGTCGGTCGATCATTGAAATCATTTGCGGAACGTAAGCGGTGGCGCGCGGCTCCTGCTCGGGTTTTCGCACGCCCAACGCGGCGGCGTCCTCGTCCATCGCCGCGATGAATCGATTGGTGAGCTGCGAAATCGTCTCGCGGTTTTTCCACCGCGCGGCGGATGATCTTGTCGTCGATGTCGGTGATATTGCGCACGAAGGTCACGGCATACCCGGAGGCGCGCAGCCAGCGCTGCACGGCGTCGAACACCACCAGGACTCGCGCGTGACCGATGTGGCAGTAATCGTAAACCGTCATGCCACAGACATACATGCCCACCTTGCCGGGAACGATGGGCGCGAATTCTTCCTTCTGACGCGTAAGCGTGTTGTGGATTCTGAGCATGGAAATGTCCGACCGGATATGTACGAATGAAGGCAGCGGGCACTGCGCGGTGAAAAATCGGGCGCGGGCGCCTCGGCGCCCGCCGCTCCACACCGGCAGGCGCGCGGCCACGACAAAAAATCGCCGGGGCGCCCGGAGCGAAGCACTGAAGTTGGGTAAAATCACGGGCTTGAATCCCGAGACCACAGCGGTCCGCGAATTGTTGGCCCCGAAGCGCGCGGCGACACGGCGAAATCGAGTATAGCAGATGACTTTCCCTCTGAAAAAGCGAGTTTTGCGTGGATTGATCGGCGCCGTGCTGCTGGCCGTCGCCGCCACGGTACACGGCGACGAGATCACGGACATCGGCAAGTTGTTGCGTGGGGGGCAGCTCGATCAGGCGTCGCAACGGGTCGATGCGTTTCTGGCCGGCAAGCCGCGCGATGCGCAGGGGCAATTTCTCAAGGGCCTGATCCTGACCGAGCAGAACAAGACGGCCGACGCGATCACGACCTTCACACGCCTGACCGAGCTCTACCCCGAGTTGCCGGAGCCGTACAACAACCTGGCGGTGCTGTATGCCGGTCAGGGAAACTACGAGCGGGCGCGGCAGGCGCTGGAAATGGCGATTCGCACCCATCCCTCATATGCCACGGCGCACGAGAACCTCGGTGACGTGTACGCCAAACTGGCCAGCCAGGCCTACGACAAGGCCCTGCAGCTCGACAAAGGCAACAAGGCGGCGCAGACCAAGCTCAACCTGATCAAGGATCTGTTCACCGGCGCCCGTCCGTCCACGGTCGCGCTGGCGCGCACGGAGCCCGCGACCAAGGCAGCGACAGCGCCGCCGGCAGCGCGCCCGGTCAGTCCCGCACCGACCACGACTGCTGCGGCACCCGCACCGGCGCCCGCCAGGGAACCGGCAAAAGCGCCAACCAAAGAGCCCGCGAAAACAGCCCCGGCAGCGCAAAGCGCCGACGCCGTGCTCAGCGCCGTGCAGGGCTGGGCATCCGCGTGGTCGAGCAACGATGCAGCGGGTTATTTCGCGCGCTACGCACCGGGTTTCAAAGTCCCCGGTGGTGCATCGCGCGAAGCCTGGGAAACCGAGCGCAAGGCCCGCATCGCCAAGCCGCGGCAGATCGAAGTGCGCGTCGAAGCGCCCAAAGTCGCCTTCAATGAAGCGAACCGCGCAACCGTCACCTTCCGCCAGCACTACCGTTCAGACACCTTCAATGCATCTTCGAAGAAAACGCTGGTGCTGGTCAGATCGGAGGATCAGTGGCTGATCCAGGAAGAATTGGTCGGCGGATGAAGCGCCCGCTGCAAACAGGTCGGCGGATGAAGCGCCCGGCTCTGGCAGGCGCCGTTGCCACGGCGCTGCTGGTCACGGTGATGACACCGTCATCGACCACGCTCGCGCTGGGCAACCGGCCGCTGGCAGCAGCGCCCGGCCTGATCGCACCGCATCGTGCCAGCAGCGCACCGGAAGCGCTGCTGGCGCAAACCCTGCTCGCCATCACCAGTTCCCAGTTCGACATTGCGCTGACCGAGATCGACAGGGTTTTGCGCGACTACCCGAATTTCCGCCTGGCGCATCTGATCAAAGGCGATCTGCTGATAGCCCGCTCGCGCCCCATCAGCAACATCGGCGCCGCGTCCGACGCCCCTGCCGAACGCATTGCCGACCTGCGCGCAGAAGCGCAGGCACGTCTGGTACGCCACAAGCAGGAACGGCCGGGTAACCGCATGCCGAGCAACCTGCTGCAGTTCGATCCGGAGCAAAAATACGCCTTCGTCGTCGATACCTCAAAATACACGCTCTACGTGTTCGAAAACAACAACGGCACGCCGCGCTACGTCGCCGACTACTACACCACCATCGGCCGCAACGGCATCGAGAAGAATCGCGAAGGCGACAAAAAGACACCGCTGGGCGTCTATCACGTCACCAGCAACCTGCCGCGCGACCAGCTGGACCGCACCTATGGCGCGCAAAGCGCGCTCTATGGCGACGGCGCTTTCCCGATCAACTACCCCAACGAATGGGATCGCCGCCAGGGACGCGATGGCAGCGGCATCTGGCTGCACGGTGTTCCCTACGATACTTACAGCCGGCCGCCGCGCGCCAGCGACGGCTGCGTCGCCCTCAGCAACGAGGATCTGCAGGCCATCACCCCCCGCGTACAGATCGGCGTGACACCGGTGATCATCGCCTCGGACATCAACTGGGTGGAACCGGGCGCCGCGCAGGATACGCGCGTTGCATTGCAAAAATCCGTGGACGCCTGGCGGCAGGACTGGGAAAGCCGCGATACCGACAAATACCTGCTGCATTACGCGCCGGGCTTCTCTTCGGGCAAGCAGGATTTGTCCGCATGGGCGCAACAGAAGCGCGCCGTGAATGCCGGGAAGACGTGGATCAAGGTCAAGGTGGATCGCGTCAGCATGTTTCTGTACCCGGGCAACGAGAATCTCGCGGTAGTCACCTTCGATCAGGACTACGCGAGCAGCAACCTCGCCAACAAGATGCGCAAGCGCCAGTACTGGCAGCGCGAAAACGGCGCTTGGCGCATCATCCACGAGGGTACGGCCTGAGCCGCGCCCCACTCTCGATATCAATATAACTTATTGTTTTTATTAATAAATTTATGAAATACTGGCTTACGCTATGCCTTGCGTTGCTGCTCCCCGCCGCACACGCCGCCAACCCCCAGGTCGAACTCCGGACCACCATGGGCACGGTGATCATCGAGTTGTATCCGGAGAATGCACCGAAGACGGTCGAGAATTTTCTGCAGTACGTGAATGAGGGTTTCTACAACGGCACCATTTTCCATCGCGTGATTCCCGGTTTCATGGTGCAGGGCGGCGGCTTCACCGCCGGCTTCCAGGAAAAACCTGCGCGCGCCCCCATCCGCAACGAAGCCGGCAACGGCTTGCGCAATGCCGTCGGCACCGTCGCCATGGCGCGCACCAAGGATCCGCATTCGGCCAGCGCGCAATTCTTCATCAATGTCTCTGAAAACGATTTTCTCGACTTCAAATCACCCGATGAAACCGGCTACGGTTATGCCGTGTTCGGCCGCGTGACCTCGGGCATGGATGTCGTCGAAAAAATGCTCAAAGCACCCACCGGTACGGTCGGTCCGCACCAGAACGTGCCGCGCCTGCCCATCGTCATCGAGCGCGCCCGCGCGCTTACGGTTGCGGCAAAACCGCAACCAAAGAAATAACCGCACTCCAGGAAAGCATACTCATGGTCAAGCTGCATACCCGGTTCGGCGTCATCACACTGGAACTCGACGCCGTGAAAGCGCCGGACACCGTCGCCAATTTCCTCCAATACGTGAACGATGGCCACTACACCAACACCATATTCCACCGCGTCATCGACGGTTTCATGATCCAGGGCGGCGGGTTCGAACCCGGCATGAAACAGAAACCGACCCGCGATATGGTCAAAAATGAGGCCGACAACGGCCTGAAAAACGACATCTACACGGTCGCCATGGCACGTACTTCGGCGCCCCACTCGGCCAGCGCGCAGTTCTTCATCAACGCCGGCAACAATGACTTCCTCAACCATACCGCGCCGACGCCGCAGGGCTGGGGTTATTGCGTATTCGGCAAAGTCACAGCAGGCACCGACGTCGTCGATCGCATCCGCACGGTCAAGACCGGCAGCAGCGGCATGCACCAGGATGTGCCGGTGGAAAACGTCGTGATCGAAAAAGCCGAAGTCGTCTGAACCTGCGGGCCGGCCTGGCCCCGCTGTCCATGCACAGCCTGCTCATCTCCGATCTGCATCTCGCCGCCGAGCGGCCGCAGATCACGGAACAGTTCCTTCACTTCACCGCCGATATCGCGCCGCAGGCCGCGGCGCTCTATATCCTCGGCGACCTTTTCGAATACTGGGCAGGCGACGACGACACTGACGCGTTGGGTGTGCAGACCGCCGCCGCGCTCGCCGCGCTCGCCGCCCGCGGCACA
>JANNHN010000466.1:0-9372 GCA_031404395.1 Betaproteobacteria bacterium | reverse complement strand
CGTGAGGCATTCGAATCCGGGTACGCAGCGGCGCGGGTCGGCTTTGGCATGCGCTTGCAACGATTTCTCGCGGCGCAGATAGTTTTTCAGCCAGGGGGTCAGCACGGCGCGTGCCGGCAGGCCGGCGACACTCATGAAGGTGACGATATCCTCGGGTTTCGCTTCTGCCAGCACCTGCTTGAAGTGTTCATGGGCGTCGCCTTCCTCGGTGACGGCGAAGGGTGTGCCGATCTGCACCGCGGCCGCGCCCAGCTCGAGCAGACTGCGCACTTTTTCGTGACTGTTGATGCCACCGGCGGGGATCAACGGGATGCGCTCGCGTTCGATGCCCAGCTCTTTGAATATATTGAAGATGCCCGCCAGCACCGCTTCAAAGTCGAAGCGCGGGTCGTTGATCTCCTCGGAGCGCGTCGCGCCGAGGTGGCCGCCGGCGTAGCGCGGGTGTTCGATGACAATGGCGTCGGGCAGGCATTTCTTGCGCAGCCATTTTTTGAGAACGATGGCGGTGCCGCGCACATCGGAAAGAATCGGGATCAGCGCGATGTCGGGGAAATCCTTCGTCATGTCGGGGAGGTCCAGCGGCAGCCCCGCGCCCATCACGATGGCGTGCGCGCCGCTCTCGCAGGACTGGCGCACGTAGGTGGCGTGCGCGCCGACTGCCTTCATCACGTTAACTGCAATGGCGCCGTGGCCCTGTGAGAGGGCGAGGGCACTCTTGATCTCCCGATCCAGCGCGACGAGATTGGCCTGGTCAAGCGCGGCTTTGTCCCGGCTGCCCTCGGTTTTGGCGAGCAGATCCGGGTGATGATGACGCAGATCGACGCTCGATATCGTGCCGAGCGCGCCCAGCGCGGCGACGCTGCCGGCGAGTCGATGCGCGGAAATACCGATACCCATGCCGCCCTGAACGATAGGCAGCAGCGAACGGTTTCGGAGTTTCCAGGCTGGCAGCGATGCGGTCATGGGTGTCAAAGGCGGATTGCTCGTGTGCCCCAGTCACTACGCCTCAACCGTAGGCGATGCAGTTTTCGCAGACGGTGCCGCGCACATCGCGTTTGAGGTGTGCTGCGCGCAGTTGCGTGAATTTTTCCGAGTTCCACGCATCCATGAACGATACATTCGTCAGATCGCCCATCGTCCAGTTGGCAGTGGCATCAAAGCAGCATGCGGACAGTTTGCCTTCGGCAGTGACATGGCCTTCGGTAAATGCCGACCAGCAAGGCAGCGGTTCGCGCAGCGCGCCGATGCGTCCCTGGTTGCCGGCAGTGGGGCGATATCCCAGTTGTTCTTCGCGCTGGGTGGCGAAGGCGCCCATTGAATACAGCGGCAGCCAATAGTGCTCATCGACGTACGGGTGCACGCTGGCGTCGAGCAGTTGTTCCATTTTCTCCTGCTGTTCGCCGTCGTAGCGTATGGATGAGGCATACAGGCCGGTTTGGTAGCCGCCGCGCTTGCGAACATCCCAGGCTGATTTGACATTTTCCAGAGCGCGCCGGAACAGCCGACCCGACACGCCCATGATGGCTTCAAACTGTTTTTCATCGGCGGCATTCATCGACCATTTCAGCGAATCCAGCCCGGCCTTCATGCAGGCTTCAACAGCTTCGGGGAAGGCCATTGATGCATTGGAGGTCAGAAAGACGTAGGGAAATTGGAGTTCTTTTTTCAGATAATGGATGCAGTCCACCAGCAGCCGCGGGTTCATGAACGATTCGCCGAGATAGAACGCGCCGATTTCCTCTACGCCCGCTTCGCGCATCTCCCGGGTGATGCGCTTAAAAAGGCCGAAGTCCATGTCCCATTTGGGCTGAACTTCGCGTGTGCGCAACGCGCAAAAGCCGCAGCGGTAGTTGCAGCGGGGTGAGATTTCAATCTTTACGCTTTTCGGCGCCGGTGGTTTTGCGTGACAGTACTCGGGCGGCACGCGGGTGATGTTGTCGATACGCTCGGTGATCGTGGATGGGTTCATAGTGAGTTCTTTAAGTTGATTGGCCGGACATGAAACCGGTAAACCCGGAAGGCTGCATGCAGCTTTCTCTCTGGCTTCGGATTGATTGCAATGGCTAGCGGAGGACAAGCACCGGAATGCTGGTGTTTGCCAGCACCTTCTGCGTTTCGCTGCCGAGGAGCAGTTTGGTCAGCCCGCTGCGGCCGTGGGAGGCCATGGCAATCAGGTCGCATTTGTATTTTTTGGCTGTCTTGACGATGGCATCAGCGGGGAAATCACTGCACACGTGGTAGGTGGCGCATGTCACGCCGCTGGCGCTGCATTCTTTCTTGACCAACTCCAGGTGGCGTGCTGCGACTTTCCTGGCGCGGGTTTCAAATTCCTTGGGCAGTATGAAATCGGGCGGGATGTAATCCGCGTAAACGTTGAAGTTATACGCCGGGGCAACATGGAATCCCGTGATGCGGGCACCAGTGGTTTTCGCCAATGCCACGGCTTTTTTTATGGCCTTGCGCGAAAGCGCCGAACCATCCGTGGGGACCAGAATATTGCGGAACATGGCTGTTCTCCTTTGCGTGATCGAGTCCTCGCGGATATCCGAGGCTGCACGGCTACGTTAGTGCGACTCGCCTAATCACGGTTTGATGTAGATCAAGCCGGCGTGCCGGGGCGCTGATTATGCTGGCGTGCATGATCCCCCGGCAGGGGGCCTCCATGCAGGCGCAATCGACGTATAACTACAAGGTGGTCCGGCAGTTCGCCATCATGACCGTGGTCCGGGGCATCGTCGGCATGTTGGTGGGGGTGTTCATCGCCGCGCAGCTGATCTGGCCCGAACTCAATCTGGCACCCTGGCTGTCCTACGGGCGGCTGCGCCCGTTGCACACCAACGCCGTGATTTTTTCCTTTGGCGGGTCGGCGCTGTTCGCCACCTCGTATTACGTGGTGCAGCGCACCTGCCATGCACGGCTGTTTGGCGACGGGCTGGCGGCATTTACGTTCTGGGGCTGGCAGGCGGTCATAGTGCTCGCTGCGATCACATTGCCCCTGGGCATCACCGGTTCAAAGGAATACGCCGAACTGGAGTGGCCGATCGACATTCTGATCACGCTGGTGTGGGTGTCTTACGCGGTAGTGTTTTTCGGCACCATAGCCAGGAACAAGACGCCGCACATCTACGTCGCCAACTGGTTTTTCGGCGCCTTCATCCTGACGGTGGCGGTACTGCATCTGGTCAACAGCGCGGCCATTCCGGTGAGCCTGACCAAGTCGTATTCGGCCTATGCCGGCGTGCAGGATGCGATGGTGCAGTGGTGGTACGGCCACAACGCCGTCGGCTTTTTCCTGACTGCAGGCTTCCTCGGCATGATGTATTACTTCATCCCCAAGCAGGCCGGCCGGCCGGTGTAATCCTACCGGCTGTCGGTGGTGCATTTCTGGGCACTGATTTTCACCTACATGTGGGCGGGGCCGCATCATCTGCATTACACCGCGCTGCCGGACTGGGCGCAGTCGATCGGCATTTATCTGTATTTGTTCTTCCGCAGGAAAATGGCGGAAGACGAAAACAGGGAGTCCCGGGGCTGAGCCCGGGTGCTGGTCATGGGCAAGCGACTGATATGGATACTGTGGCCGTCATTCATCATCGGCGGCATCGCGGAAATGGTGTTCTTCACCCTGATTGATCCGCAGGAACTGTACCTGTTCGGGCAGCCGGTACACTGGTCGCCGACCGCGATCTATTCGCTGGGTTTTTTCATGTTCTGGGGAATTGCCGCGGTTTCCAGTGCATTCACCTGTTTCTTGCAGCGCTCGTCTGCGGAGATCAACCGCCCGGATTGATTTCGCGCCGCCGCCGTTTCAGACGCGGCTGCTGTGCTGGCCGACCAGCTCCCGGAGGCCGTCGATTTTCAGGATACGCAGGTGTTTGTTCTGCACGGCGATCAGCCCCTGCACCTGGAAATGCGACAGCGTGCGACTGACGGTTTCCAGCTTGAGTCCCAGATAGCTGCCGATTTCTTCGCGGGTCATGCGCAGGTGAAACTCGGTCGATGAATAGCCGCGCATAGCGAAGCGCTGTGAAAGATTGAGCAGGAACGCAGCGAGCCGCTCTTCGGCGCGCATGCTGCCGAGCAGCAGCATGACGCCGTAATCGCGGGCAATTTCGCGGCTCATGACGCGGTGAAAATGCTGCTGCAGTGCGGGAATCCGGCGCGACATGTTTTCCAGGTCATTAAGCGGGATTTCGCAGACGTCGGTGTTTTCCAGCGCTACCGCATCGCACAAGTGCTGGCTGGTGCCGATGGCGTCCATGCCCATCAGATCGCCCATCATGTGAAAACCGGCAACCTGCTCCCGACCGTCTTCGTGCAATACGCTGCTTTTCATGAAGCCCGAGCGTATGGCATAGAGCGCATGCAGCGGACTGCCCGAACGGTAAAGATAGTCCCCGCGTTTCACCGATCGCCGGAGATCGACCAATTGATCCACCGATTGCAACTCATCTGCTGTCAAGCCGGCGGGCAGGCATAGCTCGTGCAGGCTGCAAGTGGAGCAGGCAGTCTTGAGTTTGCCGATCTCGACAACGTGCATGGTTGCTGTCATGTGAATACTCGGAGGTATGGTGGGTCAGGTCCGTGGCAGTGGTGATCCTACCCTCATATTGATCCAAATCAAACCACCGTGGCGCAGGGTTGTCACAATAACGACCATACTGTCGCTAAATACCATGAATACCTCCATAGCGCCTACAGATTATCTGCCCATCGAGATTGATCTCGAGCTGATCCGGCGCCTGGACCGCAATGGGCCGCGCTATACCTCGTATCCGACGGCTGACCGGTTTGTAGAGGCGTTTGGCCCCGAAACCTATCAATCCTGGGTAGGGAAGCGGAACATCGGCGGCATACGCCGTGCGCTGTCGATTTATGTGCATTTGCCGTTTTGCAGCACCATCTGTTTTTACTGCGCCTGCAACAAGGTGGTCACGCGTGATCGCGGCAAGGGCGCCAAGTATCTCGATTACCTGTTCCGGGAAATCGATTTGCAGGAGCCGCTGTTCCGTAATGATCGTGTTGTCGAGCAGATGCACTGGGGCGGCGGCACGCCAACGTTTTTCAGGATGGAGCAGCTGGCATCGCTGTGGGAGCGTCTGGCACGCTATTACCGCATGGCGCCGGACGGGGAATATTCAATCGAAATCGATCCGCGCAGCGTGGATTGCGAAGGTATCCATGCGCTGCGTGAGATGGGGTTCAACCGCATCAGTATGGGAGTGCAGGATTTTGATCCGGATGTGCAGCGCGCCGTCAACCGCATCCAGAACGAAAAGCAGACGCTGGAAGTGATTGCGGCCGCACGTGCCACGGGTTTTGCGTCGATCAATGTCGACCTGATCTACGGCCTGCCCCGGCAGAATCTGCTGAGTTTCAATCGCACCCTGGAGCGCGTCATTGCGGCAGATCCCGATCGCATCGCGATTTACAACTATGCCCATCTGCCGACGCGCTTCAAGCCGCAGCGTCGCATCGTCGATGCGGAGCTGCCGTCACCCGATATCAAACTCAAGCTGCTGGGGCTGGCGGCGCAACGACTGGGAGAGGCCGGTTATGTGTATATCGGCATGGATCATTTTGCGAAACCGGACGACGCGCTTGCGCTGGCGCAACGCAATGGCCGGTTGCACCGCAATTTCCAGGGATATTCAACGCATGCGGATTGCGATCTGCTGGGGCTGGGCGTGTCGGCCATCGGCGCCATCGGGCCGACCTACAGCCAGAACCATCGTCACCTGGAGACTTACTACGACAGTCTGGATCGCGGCATGCTGCCGGTGGCGCGCGGCATGGAATTGTCGCAGGATGATCTGGCGCGCCGCGCTGTGATTCAGGCGCTGACGTGCCAGTTCCGGGTATCCAAAGAATCGATAGCCATTGCCTACCTGATCGATTTCGACCGCTACTTCGCCGAGGAGATCGCGGATCTGCGGCAGCTAGCGCGGGACGGTCTGGTGACACTCAATGGAGAGTGGATCACCGTCACGCCGCGCGGGCGCATGCTGGTGCGCAACATCTGCATGGTGTTCGACAGGTATTTGCGGCGTGAACAGGAAACGCAGCGCTATTCACGGGTGATCTGATGGAACATGGCATGTGAGCGGGTGGTGCGCATTGCGCTGCCATGTGCGGCGGAATCGTCGGCATGACCTGCAAGCCGCGCCGTGCGGGTGAACCGCCGCTGAAATCTGCAACCTGAAGCGCGAATGTTGCCGCCGCGATTTTGCATCGCGGCAGCAACAACGGCTATTACTTGATGATGCCGCAGGCGAGGCGCCCGCCGGCATTGCCGGTGGGATCGGTCTCCTCGTCGTCACGATCCGCATGCACAATGACCGCGCGGCCGATGATGCCGTCAGCCTTGTCGCTGCTGACGGAAATGCCGCCGACAACAAAGTTGATGTTGGCGACGCCCTGGTCGTTGAAATTCAGGTTGCCGAGATCGCCGGCGTGCTTGACCGGCTCATACGGGCCGCCGTGTTTGTGCTTTCCGGGATTGAAATGGCCGCCGGTGCTCATCCCTTTGGCGTCGCTGCAGTCGCCTTTTTCATGGATATGGAATCCCTTGGGCCCCTTGCTGTGGCCGCTGACCTGGCCGCTGACGCGGACGATATCCGCGCCGACCTGGGCGAAGGTGACTGTGCCGCGCACCTGGCTGCCGCTGCGCGGTTCGAGGGTAGCGGTGGCGCTGACTTCTTTCTGTGCAGCGGGTCCTGCGCAGCCGGTTGCCATGCCGAGCAGTGTTGCTGCAATGATCGTGCGCTTCATCAATGATCTCCTTGGGGTGAATGCTCGATTGCGGTGAATGATTGTAACTAGTTGTTTTTATTTATATTTTAGCAACGTACTTGCTGCTTGCAGAATTGCGACAACGCAGTGACGGTGGTGTTGCCGCTGACGCGTTGCTGTGCGCGGTTTGAAGATCCATGTTCGAGCGCGAGGCGCATGTCGTATTTGGCAAAAAACGTGTTGAACATTTCACCGCCCAGTGTGCCGGTGGCAAACAGGGTATCGCCGGCGCGGTCATGCTCGAGCAGGATTGCGCACAGCGGTTGCGGCGCCGGCCCACCCATCACGCGTGCCCCGGCAGCGGGATCATATTCGCTGTGTTCGGAGCAGCAGTGGATCATGCGCGGCTTGCTGATTTTCGATGCGGTCGATTGATCGCGGTAGCTGATGAAGCTGATCTGCCTGGTCGGATAGGTCAGTTGATGCGAGCAAATGGCCGAGTAGGCGACGATGGCGCGCTGTTGGCCGACGCCGCCCGGCCACTGGTAGGCGGCGCCATCTCCGGTTTTGAGATCGACGTTCTGGACGGTGGGTTTGCCCAGATTCAGCAAAAAGCAGGGTGTGCCTTCAAACGGATAATGGAAGACGTAGTTTTCGCCGACTGGGAGTGCGGATGCGCGCAGCGGCCGGCCGCTGCCGTCAACAAGTTGCGTGCGCGTATATTGCCGCGGCCGGGCATCGGCTGCGGGAACTGCCTGTTGGGCGTTCAAACCCAGCGCAGAGGCGGCGCAGACGCGGATAAAGTCGCGGCGTTCCATGATCGGCGCCTATTCTTCGGGGTTGCGCCTGGGCTGTCAAATACCGCAAAAAAACAGCCCGCTGATACGGGCTGGAACGGGCCTTGGTGCGCGCCGGGGGGGTTATTGCCAGCGGTAGTAGTAGGACAGGCCCAGAAAGTTGGTCTTCTGCACCGGGTTTTGCAGCAGACGGGTGCCGTCGGTATAGGTCCAGGTTGACCAGGTCCAGTCGTTGGTGCTGTAGCGGTCATGGATAAAATCAACGCGTACGCCGGAGTGCTTCTGGAACGCATATTTGGCAAACAGTTGCAGCCGGGTCGTGCGCGTCGTGATCTCAGGCAGCGACGCGACTACGGTGCCTGGGCTGATCGCATTGAGCCGTTGTTGCTCGAAGGTGTCGCTGATGTCGGAAAGGCTCAAGTCGCCGCCGACTTCCAGCCAACTGTAGGGTTTGCCGCGCAGACCCAGACCCAGCGAGTCGCCGGTGTTTTTCAGCGATGCGGCCCAGAGCAGGCGGGGGGCGGCTAGGTTACCAGCGCTCTGCGACTGTTCCTGCTTGGTTTCATTGCGCGATACCCACGCTGTGGCCTGCCATTTCTCGGAGAAACTGTAGGCGAGATCCGCCGTGTAGTTGCGCGCGTCTCCGCTGCGCGGTCCGATGTCCAGCGCATGGATACGCCCGTATTGGTCGTGTGACTCGTCGATACGGAACTGCAGCGACAGCGGATCGGAGGGCTGCCAGTTGAGCGTCAGCCGTACCTGGTTGCGCTTGCGGTCGGCGAGGTGGATCGGCGCGACCCGGTTGCCGGATGCCGCCGTGGTGCCATTATTGAGAGTGGTAATTTGAAACGGCGAACCGTCGCGCTCACTGTAAACGTAGGCGATGGCGCCGGTCACGGACTCGGACATTGAGCGGCGCAGTTCGGCGCGGTAAGCGGTTTCTTCGGTCTTTTCGCGGAAAGTGACCACCCTGACAGCCGAGGTATTGCGTTTTTTCTCGTCGTAATCAATACCGCCGGTCAGGCGGAAGGCCATGGGCAGCGCGTAACTCGCCTCGAACTTGCCGCTGGTGGTGCGGGTGGAGCGCGGTTCGTTGCTGCCGTCGAAAGTTGAGGTACCGGTGGCCAGCGTGTTGTAGCGCAGCACCGGCGTCTTGTCGTCGCGGTCGTCATAACGGAAGCTGCCGCGCAGCGTCAGCTTGGGCAGCGGCCGTGCCGTCAGCCCCATCTGCACCAGCGTGGTGTCAACACGCCCCATCAGGTTGTTGCCGATGCCGGGCGCCAGCGGCACGTTGACGCCAGTGACAAACGAATCGTCCTGCAGCGCTCTGCCGTAAGCCACCTTGAAGTTGCCATTGGTCGTCGGCGTAAATGTGTAAGCCCCGGAAAGATGCAACTGGTGCGAATGATTGTCCGGGGGCAGACCGATCGGCGTGAACGTGGACAGCCCGGCGTTGCCGCCATTGAGATTAAGGCCGTTGTATTCGTTGTTGTAAGTCGTGCCGTAATAGCCCCCGGACAACTGCAGGCGCTCCCCGGTGTAGCCCAGCGTGGCTTCCAGTTGGCGGGTCGTGGAATTGATCGGCTCCGGCGCAAATTCGAAAGCACTGTTGGTGGTGGTGCCGCGTCCCCACAGCCGTGCACCGTCCTTCTGCTCGTTGCGGAAGTCGATTTTGACATTCCAGCGATCCGTCAGGTATTTGCTGAAGCCGAGGCCGAAGCGTTCCCGTTCGGTTTTCAGATCGATCAGGCTGGTTCGCGTGGCGACGGCGGGAATCGTCAATGTATTGCCGCCGATGCCGCCGACGCCGGTATGCGCCTGATAGGGCTCGTAGCGTGGAATC
>JANNHN010000465.1:0-7113 GCA_031404395.1 Betaproteobacteria bacterium | reverse complement strand
GGACTTCGCTTCCGGAAAAATGTTCGCCAGCGCCACGCCAGCCGACGAGCCGAACCAGATCATCGATCCGCCGAAACCCACGGCGTAGGCCAGAAAACCCCAGTCGTAACCGCCCTGCTTCAGCGCCAGCGCCGTCAGCGGGATGTTGTCGAACACCGCCGACACGAAGCCGAGACCGAGCGCCGTCGGCCACGACGCCGCCGGCAGTTTTTCCACCGGCATCATCGATGCACACAGAATCAGCGACAGCAGGAACACGCTGCCTTTGAAAGCGCCGGGCAGCAGCGTCCAGTCCGGCTTGCGCAATGGCGTTGCCACCAGGATCGCCACCCAGACCGCGGTGCCGAGGAACGGGAAGTGCTCCGAGTATTCGCCGAAACGCAGATTGACCACGACGTTGGCGACAATCGCCGCCAACAAAATGAATGCAACGATACCGACACGCGCCCAATCGATGCGTACACCACTCCCCGAACCCTTGGCGATCGGCGAATACGCATGCTGCTGGAACGCAGCCGGGATGCCGAATACCACGAGCGCCGCAACGGCGCCGACATAGGCATGCAACACATCCAGCGGATCGACGCCGGCAATCCACATCATTGTCGTCGTGGTGTCACCCACTACGCTGCCCGAACCCCCGGCATTCGATGCTGCGACAATCGCCGCGAGATAGCCGATATGCACCTTGCCGCGAAACACCGTCATTGCGATGGTGCCGCCGATCATCGCCGCAGCGATGTTGTCGAGGAAGCTCGACAGCACAAAAATCATCACCAGCAGCACAAAGCCGCCCTTCCAGTCATCCGGCAGGTAGCGGGGCAGCACCAGCGGCACGTGGCTGTCCTCGAAATGCTTGGCCAGCAGCGCAAACCCCAGCAACAGACCGAGCAGATTGGCGAGGATGACCCATTCTTGGCCGAGGTGGCCGATCAGCCCGGCCATCCCGGCGCCGGTTTTGAATCCGGTAAATACCAGTTTGTAAACAGTGATGGTGGCCAGCCCGGTCAGCGCTACCTGCAGCGTGTAATGATGAAACAGCGCAACGCCCAGCAGTGTCGCTGCGAACAGCAGGAAATCCACCGGAATACCCAGGAGTGCAGGGCCTTCCGCTGATGACGCACCTGCCGCCTGCGCTGCACCCGCCGCCAGCCACAGCCCCGTTGCAACCAGGATGCGCGCAGACGCACGCCGGAAATTGCCGTTGATTATTTTCACCTGTTCCTCCCGGTGGAGATTCTATCAGCCTGCAGCGATTTTCCCTGCGGTCTGACCGTCCTAGTCCTAGGGCAGCAGAATCAGATGGACACGATAGGGCCCATGCGCGCCCAGCGTAACGGTCTGCTCGATGTCCGCGGTGCGCGACGGGCCGGAGATGAAATTCACCGCGCGCGGCATTGCGCCGCGCTCTGCCCGCAGCAACGCCCATGCGTCTTCCATGCCGGTGACAATGCGGCTGCGCGACACGACGGCAATATGGGTTTCCGGCAACAGGCTCGCCGCGGGCGGCGTATCCGGGCCCGAACACATCATCAGCGTGCCGGTTTCGGCAATCGCACAAAAGGCGCCGGTGATGCCGACCAGATCATCGCCGCGCGCAGCGCGCGCTGCCACCCGCAGTCCCTGCGCAGCCCAGTCCAGCGCAGCCAGTTCCGGCCAGCACACGGCAACGGGCGCGAGATTCTGCCCGCGCAGATAACGCGCCGCTGCGGCCGGAATATCCGCAGCGGCAGGCACGTCGTCGATGGTGGTCATCAGACTCAGCGCACGGTCGCGGAAACGCGCGATGATATCGGCGTCCACCGTCGGCCGCGGTCCCGGTGGATGCGCTGCAATGTATTGCGCGACCATCTCCTGCTCCGCGGCGCGCACCGTCACCGCCTTGCCCTGGTTGGTGCGGATGCGGGCGAGGATGTTGGCGCGCGCGGACATGTTTGCCGTTCAGCCCAGCGTCGGCATGTTGAAACCGGCCGGCACGGCATTGTCGTCCGGCCAGCGCGTGGTGACGACCTTGCCGCGGGTGTAAAAACGCACGCCTTCGGGGCCATGCACATGCTGGTCGCCGAACAGCGAATTGCGCCAGCCGCCAAACGAGTAATACGCGATCGGCACCGGGATCGGCACATTGATGCCGACCATGCCGACTTCGATTTCGCGTTCGAAACGCCGCGCAGCACCCCCGCTGCGGGTAAACACTGCGGTGCCGTTGGCGTAGGGATTGGCGTTAATCATCGCGATAGCTTCGTCCAGCGATTTCACCCGCAGCACCACCAGCACCGGCCCGAAAATTTCTTCTTTGTAAATCGACATGTCGGTGCGTACATGGTCAAACAGCGAGGCGCCGATGAAATAGCCCTCCTCGTGACCGGCCACCTTGTGACCACGCCCGTCGAGCACCAGCATCGCGCCCGCAGCGACGCCCTGATCCACGTAACCCGCGACTTTGTCGCGATGCACCTTGCTGATCAGCGGCCCCATGTCCATTGCCTTTTCATGACCGGCACCGATTTTCAGTTTGCCGGCGGCGGATTTCAGCCTGGCCACCAGTTGATCTGCAATGCCTTCGACGGCAACCACGGCGGAAATCGCCATGCAGCGCTCGCCGGCGGAACCATAGGCCGCACCGAGCAGCGCGTCCGCCGTAAAGTCGAGATCGGCATCGGCCAGCACCACGGCGTGATTCTTCGCGCCGCCCAGCGCCTGCACGCGTTTGCCTTCTTTCGCGCAGGTTTCGTAGATGTATTTCGCGATCGGCGTCGATCCGACAAACGACACCGCCCTCACGTCCGCATGGTGCAGCAGCGCATCCACCGCAGCCTTGTCGCCATGCACGACATTGAACACGCCGTCGGGCAGGCCCGCCTCCTTGAACAATTCCGCCATGCGCATGGACGCCGACGGCACTTTCTCGGATGGTTTCAACACAAAGGTATTGCCGCAGGCAATCGCCACCGGAAACATCCACAGCGGCACCATCACCGGAAAATTGAAGGGCGTGATGCCCGCGCAAACACCCAGCGGCTGGCGCAGCGAGTGGGTATCGACGCCGGTACCCACGTCTTCGCTGTGCTCGCCTTTCAACAGATGCGGAATACCCGTCGCAAACTCGACAACCTCGATACCGCGTTGTACCGAGCCGGCGGCATCCGCCAGCGTCTTGCCATGTTCGTCGGTGACCAGCCGCGCCAGTTCGTCACGATGCACATCGAGCAGTTCGCGAAAGCGCATCAGGATGCGCGCGCGGCGCAACGGCGGCGTGTCGCGCCAGCCGGGAAACGCGCGCTGCGCAGATGCCACTGCACGGTCGATATCGCCGGCATCGCACAGCGGCACCTGGCGCGTGACTTTGCCGGTCGCCGGATTGGTGACGCCCGCGGTGCGGGTTGAGTGTGCGGGCTGCGCCTTGCCGGCGATCCACAGCGGGATGGTGGCAACGGTGTTGATGTCTGCTGGTTTATTCATAAAAATCCCAAAAAACTTAAACCTTTTAGCCAAAGAGGCCACAGAGAGCACAGAGAAATGCAGAAAGCTTTCCAGCAGCAGGCGTAGGGTGGGCAAAGCACAGCGTGCCCACACGGACGCGGTTTAAACCCTTTTGCCCAAAAACATTCCGGGTTTTGTTCGTTGAAGCAATGATACGGTGGGCACGCTGCGCTTTGCCCACCCTACATTACAGTGCCCTCTGAGACCTCTCTGGCTCAGGCCTATGACCTTGCTTTGTACATCTCACGAAAAGTCCGCCCCTCGGGCGCCGGAAAATCGCGCTGATCGGTCCAGCCGCCGCCGAAAGGCAGGCTGCGGATCATGCCATTTTCCCCCGCCATGGCTTTCAGCGCACGCACTTTGATGCGCGTCGTCCATCCATACAGCACTGGCCGCTGCGCGAGCCAACCCCACAGTTTCAGCGCCGCGACTTCATACCAGGATTTCAGACCCTGCTCGAACTGGCGCTCGCGCAATTTGCGCAGCAGATCCGGCAGCGGAATTTTTACCGGGCAGGCCACACTGCACTGATTGCACAGCGTCGACGCATTGGGCAGATCGCGCGCGTTCTCCAGCCCGACATAGATCGGCGTCAGTATTGAACCCATCGGCCCCGGATACACCCAACCGTAGGCATGGCCACCGACGCTCTGGTACACCGGACAATGATTCATGCAGGCGCCGCAGCGTATGCAACGCAGCATCTCCTGCATGTCGCCGCCGATCAGCTTGGTGCGCCCGGCATCGACCAGGATCACATGAAAATGCTCAGGCCCGTCAAGATCGCCTGGACGGCGCGGGCCGGTGGTCACCGAAATATAGTTGGTGATGCTCTGCCCGGTGCCGTGGCGCGGCAACAGGCGCAGCAGCGTGGTCACGTCCTCCAGCGTCGGTACCACCTTCTCGATGCCGGTGATCGCC
Source organism: Betaproteobacteria bacterium (assembly GCA_031404395.1). Lineage (GTDB taxonomy): Bacteria > Pseudomonadota > Gammaproteobacteria > Burkholderiales > SG8-41. The sequence goes on along the minus strand of JANNHN010000465.1, from coordinate 2,709 downwards.
ACATGCACTTTAGGCAATGTGGTCACCATGCGTCCGTTGCCCTCGTTGGTGACGATCAGCGTCGAACCGGTTTCGGCGATGATGAAATTGGCGCCGGAGACGCCCATGTCCGCCGACAGGAAATGCGGGCGCAGTTTTTCGCGCGCCTCACGGCACAGCGCCGGGATGTCGGTCAGCCGCGGCGCGTTGTGTTTTTCGGCGAACAGGTCGGAAACTTCCTCGCGGGTCTTGTGCACGATGGGTGCCACGATGTGCGAGGGCGGCTCATTGGCCAGTTGCAGGATGTACTCGCCAAGATCGGTTTCGATCACCTCGAGTCCGGCATCGATCAGGGCGTCGTTCAACGCGCATTCCTCGGTCACCATCGATTTGGATTTGATGACCTTGCGCACGCCATGCTGCGCGGCGATCTCGTTGACAATGCGGTTGACGTCGGCATGGGTCTCCGCCCAATGCACTACCGTGCCGCGCGCCGTTGCGTTGCGCTCGAAGGTTTCCAGATACACATCCAGGTTGTCCAGCGCGCGGTCGCGTCCTGCAGCCGCAGCGTCACGGATGTCCTGGAAGTTGTCGAGTTCGGCGACCCGGTCAGCCCGCCCTTTGACAAAATTTCCTTGCAATTTTTTCAGAGCGCCCTGCAGCCGCACGTCGGCGAGCTTGGCGCCAGCGCGTGCCTTGAAGTGCATGGAGGTGATTTGCATGAGGCCAAGTATATAACGGGCGCTCCGGAAGCCCGTCTGGCACGCAATTTGCAAGGCATCCCGGTATGAAAATCATGCTGTTCGACGAAACCCCGGAACGCTCGCTGTTCCTGCGCCTGACGCTGGAGCGGCTGGGGCACGACATCGTCGCCGAAATCGCCGATTCCGGGCAGCTCTACGACGCCGTCCAGCGGCACGCCCCGGACGCGATCATCATCGACACCGAATCGCCCAGCCGCGACACGCTGGAGCACCTGTGCCTGATCACCGCAAGCTGCCCGCGACCCATCGTCATGTTCACCCAGGACGCCAAGCGCGAATCCATCCGTGAGGCCGTACGCGCCGGGGTCACTGCCTATATCGTCGATGGTCTGGCCGCCGAGCGCATCGCGCCCATCATCGAAACCGCGATGGCACGCTTCGAGGCCTTCCAGACCGTGCAGGCCGAACTCGCGCAGACGCGCAGCAAACTGTCTGAACGCAAGCTGGTCGAACGCGCCAAGGGCATCCTGATGCAGGAAAAGAAGATCTCCGAAGAAGAGGCCTATGGTCTGCTGCGCAAACTGGCGATGGATCGCAGCGCGCCGCTGGCCACCATCGCCGAACAGATCATCACCTACGCCAAACTGCTCGGCTGAGTTCACATCCGCTGTACCCCGATGGTGCATGGATCACTTATTGTGCACCGCAATAGAGCATATCCGCAGCATCCCGCTGTTACCCAAAAATTGTTAACTTATTAAATAAAAACAATGTGTTAACGAATAAACTGCCACGCGCGCCAGGGATGGCACGGCGCTTGCGATAGATCACACCGGAGACCGGCCAATGGCGGCCGGCTTCAGGACAAGGGTGTTCGGACAGGTGTGCGTTTTGCGCGCGCGGTCCGGCACCCTTTTTTGTTTGGCGCCTTATTTGGCGAAATTAGCGCTGCACCCGCATGGAGAACACGATGAATGAAAAACCGACCCGCAAAACGCAACGCCGCAAATTCCTCAAGCAAGCCGGCGCGGCGGCCCTGATGAGCCTGGTGCCCGAAGCCGTGCGCACCGGTGCCTGGGCAGCCGGCTCCGATGCGCCGGAGAAAACCGAAGTCAAGATCGGGTTCATTCCGCTGACCGACTGCGCTTCGGTCGTCATGGCCTCGGTGCTGGGTTTCGACAAGAAATACGGCATCAAGATCACCCCGACCAAGGAAGCGTCGTGGGCCAGCGTCCGCGACAAGCTGATCAACGGCGACATCGACGCGGCGCATGTGCTCTACGGCCTGATCTACGGCGTGCACACGGGCATCGGCGGCCCGAAGAAGGACATGGCCCTGCTGATGACGCTGAACCACAACGGCCAGGCCATCACGTTGTCGAAAAAACTCGCCGACGCCGGCGCGAAGGATGGCGCATCGCTGGCGGCATTGATGAAAAAAGACCAGCGCGAATACACCTTCGCGCACACTTTCCCCACCGGCACCCACGCCATGTGGCTGTACTACTGGCTCGCCGCGAATGGCATCAACCCGATGAAAGACGCCAAGATCATCACCGTGCCGCCGCCGCAAATGGTAGCCAACATGCGCGTCGGCAACATGGACGGCTATTGCGTCGGCGAGCCCTGGGGCCACCGCGCGATCGCCGACGGCATCGGCGTCACCGCGGTCACCACCCAGGACATCTGGAAGGACCATCCCGAGAAAGTGCTCGGCACCACCAGCGATTTCGTCGCGAAACACCCGAACACCGCGCGCGCCATGATCATGGCGGTGCTGGAAGCCGGCCGCTGGATCGACGCCTCGCTGTCCAATCGCATGAAAATGGCCGAAACCGTCGCCAACACCGCCTACGTCAATACTTCGGTGGACGTCATCAACCAGCGCATCCTCGGCCGCTACCAGAACGGCATGGGCAAGACCTGGGATGACCCCAACCACATGAAGTTTTTCAACGATGGCGCGGTGAATTTCCCGTACCTGTCCGACGGCATGTGGTTTCTGACGCAGCACCGCCGCTGGGGC
>JANNHN010000464.1:0-6991 GCA_031404395.1 Betaproteobacteria bacterium | reverse complement strand
TGGCGCCGCTATACAGCGTCAAGCGTTTGTTCGTGCAGCGCAAGGCCATGCACAAGTACAAAGCGGACGCGGCTGCCGCATTCGATGGCGCTGCCATTGGCAAACAACTCGAAGCATTGCTCGGCGCGCCCTTCACAGAACTGGCATTCGCGCAGCATGTTGTGCAGTGGCAACAGGACGAGCAAGCCCATGCGGATCAGCTGGAGCTGGCGCTGCAGTATGCGGCATGGGCGGCGCATACAGAGGCGGGACGCGCGCATCATCATGCCGGTGTGCTGTTCAAGTCGCCGCACAAACTGGACATGCAGCATCTGGTGCCTGTGCAGACGGTGACAACTGCGGGTTACACCGAGCATCGTTTTGACGTATCGCGGTTGCGGCAACGCCAGGGTTTCAAGCTGACCGACAACGGTACCGATCTCACCGGCGCACTGGATCAGGCCAACTACTGTATCTGGTGCCACGAGCAGGGCAAGGACTCCTGCTCCAGGGGACTGCTGGAAAAAGGCGCCAGCGGCCGCGGTGCGCAATCGTTCAGGAAATCCCCGTTCGGCATTACGCTGGCCGGCTGCCCGCTCGAGGAAAAAATCTCGGAGTTTCACAAAGCCAAGACCGAAGGACTGGCCATCGGCGCGATCGCCATTATTGTGATCGACAACCCGATGGTGGCGGCGACCGGGCATCGCATCTGCAACGACTGCATGAAAGCCTGCATTTACCAGAAGCAGGAGCCGGTCGACATTCCGCAGGCGGAGACCCGCACGCTGAAGGATGTGCTCGAACTGCCGTGGGGATTCGAGATCTACAGTCTGCTGACGCGCTGGAATCCGCTTAATCTGCGCAATCCCCTGCCGAAGGCGCCGACTGGCAAGCGGGTGCTGATCGCCGGCATGGGGCCGGCGGGATTTTCGCTGGCGCATTACCTGATGAACGACGGCCATACGGTGGTCGGCATCGACGGTTTAAAAATTGAACCACTGCCGCCCGAATTCTCGGGCGTGGACCAAGCCGGCCAGCGCGTGCCGTTCAAGCCCATAGAGGATGTGCGTGAGCTGTACGAATCGCTGGATGAGCGGACGATGGCCGGTTTCGGCGGCGTCGCCGAATATGGCATTACCGTGCGTTGGGATAAAAACTTCTTAAAGATCATAAGGTTACTGTTGGAGCGCCGGCAACAATTTGCACTGTTCGGCGGGGTGCGTTTCGGCGGAACAATTACGACCGAGGAAGCGTTCGCGATGGGTTTCGACCACATCGCACTGGCCATCGGCGCCGGCCGGCCCACTGTACTTGACATGCCCAACGGCCTGGCGCGCGGCGTGCGCACCGCGTCGGATTTCCTGATGGCGCTGCAACTGACTGGTGCCGCAAAAACCGATTCCATTGCCAATATGCAGTTGCGTCTGCCGGTGGTGGTTATTGGCGGCGGGCTGACGGCAATCGATACCGCGACCGAGTCACTGGCCTATTATCCGCTGCAGGTCGAAAAATTCCTGCTGCGCTACGAATTACTGGCACGTGAGCACGGTGAGGCTGCGGCGCGCATCACGTGGAATGACGAAGAACGCGGGATTGCCGACGAATTCATTGCGCATGCGCACGCGATCCGCGCCGAGCACATGGCGGCAGCGCAGGAAGGTCGTGAACCGCGCGTCCTGCAGCTATTGCAGTCTTGGGGCGGCGCGACCATTGCCTATCGCAAACGCCTGATCGACAGCCCGTCGTACATACTTAATCACGAGGAGGTGCACAAGGCGCTGGAAGAGGGCATCACTTTTGCGGAGTGTCTGACGCCGCTGGCCATTGAAGTGGATGGTTATGGCCATGCGTGCTTGCTGAAGGCCGCGATTCATGCCAAAAGCGAGAATGGCGAATGGCGCGAGACGGGACGCGTGGAATTGCCGGCGCGGGCCATCCTGATCGCCGCAGGCACGCAGCCCAATACCGTGCTGGCCCGTGAAGACGCCGAACATTTTGTGCTCGACGGCCGGTATTTCCGGGCCTGCGATGCGTCCGGTCAGCCGGTGGCCGCGGAAAAGGCGATCTCCAAGCCCAATACCGTGAATGTGCTGCTGTCGAGACGTGACGATGGTCGCTGCATCAGCTATTTCGGTGATGTGCACCCCTCGTTTTTCGGCAATGTCGTCAAAGCCATCGGCAGCGCCAAGCAGGGATACCCGGTAGTCAGCAGCGTGCTGGAAAAAGTGCAGCCCGCGACACCGGCTGATGATGCCGCGTTCCTTGGTCTGTTGCAGCGGGAGCTGCGCGCGACGGTGCATGAGGTCAAGCGATTGACGCCGCAGATTGTCGAAGTCGTGGTGCGCGCGCCGCTGGCGGCGCGGCGCTTCCGGCCGGGACAGTTTTACCGGCTGCAGAATTTCGAGGCGCTGGCGCCGCGTACCGCAGGCAGTACGCTGGCCATGGAAGGGCTGGCGCTGACCGGCGCCTGGGTCGATGCGGAGCAGGGACTGCTGTCGACCATCGTGCTGGAAATGGGCGGCTCCAGTGATTTGTGCGTGGAATTGAAACCCGGTGAACCCATCGTGTTGATGGGGCCGACGGGCACGCCCACGGAAATTCCGTCGAACGAGACCGTCGTTCTGGTCGGCGGCGGGCTGGGCAATGCCGTGCTGTTCTCCATCGGCCAGGCTATGCGCCGCGCCGGTTGCAGGGTGCTCTATTTCGCCGGCTACAAACGCATGATCGACCGTTACCGGATCGAGGATATCGAAGCGGCCAGCGATGTCGTGGTCTGGTGCTGTGACGAGGAGCCGGGGTTTGTGCCGGCGCGACCCGGCGACTGCCGCTTCGTCGGCAATATAGTGCAATCGATGAGGGCATACGCGGCGGGCGAACTCGGCACGCAGACGATCCCGTTCAAAGACGCAGATCGCATTATCGCCATCGGCTCCGACCGGATGATGGCTGCGGTGGCGCGGGCGCGGCATGACGCGCTGAAACCGTATCTGAAACCGCAGCATCATGCCATCGGTTCCATCAACTCGCCGATGCAGTGCATGATGAAAGAGGTCTGTGCGCAATGTCTGCAACCGCACGTCGATCCGCAGACCGGCAAGACCAGTTACGTGTTTTCCTGTTTTAATCAGGACCAGCCGCTGGATTGCGTGGACTGGCAGGCGCTTGATCAGCGGCTGAAGCAGAACTCGACGCAGGAGAAACTGACTGCCGAGTGGCTGGACCATTGCCTGGTCAAGCTGGAGCTGCGCGACATCCAGCGTATCTAGCCGGAGTTACTCATGGTGCGCAGGGAATATAATCGTAACTAGTTGTTTTTAAACATATTTTATTATTTCTAGTGGCGCCCGGCAGCGCGCAGTGCATCCCCCAGGATGCCGACCAGTTCATCGATCTGCGCCTTGCTGATGATCAACGGCGGCGACAGGGCGATGATGTCGCCGGTGGTGCGGATCAGCAGGCCTTTTTCGTAGCATTTCAGGAAAGTTTCGTACGCCCGTGCCGTCGGCGCACCGGGCCGCGGTTCCAGTTCGATGCCGGCGACCATGCCCATGTTACGTACGTCAATAACATGCGGCAGTTCGCGCAGCGACTGCACGGCCTGTTCAAAATAAGGTGCGAGTTCCTGCGCGCGCTGGAACAGACCCTCTTCCGCGAACGTGTCCAGACTCGCCAGCGCTGCTGCGGTCGCCAGCGGATGGCCGGAGTAGGTGTAACCGTGAAAGAGTTCAACCATGCCCGGCGGCGCGCTGTTGATGATTGTTTCGTAAATTCCGCGACGAGTCACGACGGCGCCCATCGGCACCGTGCCGTTGGTGAGTCCCTTGGCGATGATCATCATGTCCGGCACGACGCCGACCGCATCGGCGGCGAAACACGGACCGGTGCGGCCGAAGCCGGTGATGACTTCGTCAAATATCAACAGCAGGCCGTGTTTGTCGCAGATCTGGCGCAGGCGTTCAAGATAGCCCTTGGGCGGCACCAGCACGCCGGTGGAGCCGGCGAGCGGTTCGATAATCACTGCGGCGATGTTGCTGGCGTCGTGCAGCGGGATGATGCGGTTTTCCAGTTCATCGGCGAGGTGCGCCCCCCATGCCGGCTGGCCGCGGCTGAAGGCGTTTTCCTGCAGATTGTGCGTGTGCGCGAGATGATCAACGCGGAACAGCATATTGCCGAAGGCTTTGCGGTTGGCCGGAATGCCGCCGACCGATATGCCGCCGAATCCGGCCCCGTGATAACCGCGTTCGCGGCCGATCAGCACGTTGCGCTGTCCTTCGCCGCGTGAGCGGTGATAAGCCAGCGCTATTTTCAGCGCAGTATCGACACCCTCGGAGCCGGAATTGCAGTAGAACACGTAATCGAGATCGCCTGGCGTCAGCGCGGCGATACGCTCGGCGACACGGAACGCATCGGGATGGCCCATCTGGAATGCCGGGCTGTAATCCATGGTTGCAACCTGTTTCTGCACCGCTTCGACGATGCGCGGCCGGCAATGGCCGGCATTGACGCACCACAGACCGGAGGTGCCGTCGAGGATCCTGCGCCCGTCGTCCGTCGTGTAGTGCATGTCTTTGGCGGCAACCAGCATCCGCGGCGCCTGTTTGAAGGCGCGGTTCGCGGTGAAGGGCATCCAGTAGGATTCGAGATCGGGTGAACGGGCAGTCATTATTGATCCTTCCCTAATTCATGATAGTGAATTCGGGCTGTTTTCACCCTCTCCCTTCGGGAGAGGGTTGGGGTGAGGGATTGAGCGTTCTGATTGTAATCAATTATGAAACACTCAATATTTTGCTCCGGCATGGCGGTTTTAGCCGGTAAATTACTGATGAAGCCCATGCTACCATCTTCGCGCCATGCAACGACACGACTCGCGCCCAGCCACGTTTTTCATGGCAGCTTGTTGTCTGCCATGCAAGCTGCATTGCGGCCTCAGCATGGTGTTGCTGCTGGTGATGACGTCGATCTGTGCGACGGTCCATGCCGGTGAGCCGTTGCGCATCGGCTCCAAGCGCTTCACGGAATCGTACATTCTCGGCGAGATTCTGACACGCACCGCCGCAGGCACCGGAGACGTGTCTGTTGTACATAAACCGGGTCTTGGCAATACCGCAATTCTGTTTGCAGCGCTGAAGGCAGGCGCGGTGGATGTGTACCCGGAGTACACCGGCACCATTGCGCTGGAAATACTCGGTATGACTGAAGTGCCCGCTCTCGCCGAAATCAACAGGCAATTGGCGGTACACGGTCTTGCCGCCGGAATCGTTCTCGGCTTCTCCAACACGTACGCGCTGGCCATGCGCGAGACCGATGCTGCCGCGCGCGGCATGCGCCGCATGTCCGATCTGGGGGCGGGTCGCGGGTTGCGCCTGGGTTTGTCGCAGGAATTCATGAATCGCAAGGACGGCTGGCCGGCATTGCGTGCGGCGTATGGATTGACCGCGTTGCCAGTGCGCGGACTGGATCACGGACTGGCGTATGACGCGCTGACACGGGGACAGGTGGACGTCATCGATGTGTATGCCACGGACGCCGGGATCATCCGCCACGGCTTGCGCGTGCTGACGGATGATCGTGGATTTTTCCCGCGCTATGACGCTGTGCTGCTTTATCGCAGCGACTTGCCGCAACGGCATCCGGCGGGCTGGGCGCGGCTGCGCGCGCTGGAAGGCGCCATTGATGCGGCGCAGATGATGCGCCTGAATGCCGCGGTGGAAGTGGAGGGACAGACGTTTGCAGCTGCGGCGGCCGCCTGGCGCAATCCCGGTTCAGCGACGGCGCAACCGCGTTCGTTGCTGGAGATGATCGGCGGTCCGGATTTATGGCGATTGACGGTGGAACACCTGCTGCTGGTGTGCAGCGCGGTGCTGCTCAGCGTGCTGCTGGGTGTGCCGCTGGGTGTGTGGGCGCAACGCGCACCGCGGGCTGGGTACTGGATACTGGCCTTGACCGGCATGGTGCAGACCATCCCCAGTCTGGCTTTGCTGGCTTTTCTGATTGCGGCGCTGGACCGTATCGGTGCGGTGCCGGCAGTAGTGGCGTTGTTCCTGTATGCCTTGTTGCCGATTGTGCGCAACACCGAATCGGCTATCGGCGGTGTTTCGCGCAGCGTTGGCGACGCCGGTTATGCGCTGGGACTGACCGCCCGCCAGGTATTTACGCTGATTGAATTGCCATTGGCGTTGCCGGGCGTGCTGGCCGGGATCAAGACCGCCACGGTCATCAGCGTCGGTACGGCGACCCTTGCGGCTTTTATCGGCGCCGGCGGTTATGGCGAACGTATCGTCGCCGGGCTGGCCGTCAACGATCACCGGATGCTGCTGGCGGGTGCGCTGCCTGCCGCCGCGCTGGCCTTCCTGCTGGAAGCCGCGTTCCGGCTGCTGGAGCGGCGCCTGGATCCGATGGGACGGAATCCAGGAGGGCGGGGTCAAGTGGGGCGAGAGCAGGCGGCGCCGCGCGGCAATGCCATCTGATGGACTACACTGCGCGTTCCGGCATCTGCCCAATTGAACTTGCAGACGCATCGCGGGTCTGTGCAACAGCCGGGCGGCGGCAGCGTTTTACGCTGCCGATCATGGGGTTATACTCCGCGCCTGCCCGGTTACTGCGGCTATGGCACCGGAGTCGTGCTGCGGTATCAGGGATCGGATAATAATGAGTGATCGCGAAGTCGATCAGCAACTGGTGGAGCGTGTCCAACGCGGCGACAAGCATGCGTTCGATCTGTTGGTCATCAAGTACCAGCGCAAGCTCGGACGGTTGTTGTCGCGGTTTATCCGCGATCCCGGTGAAGTGGAAGATGTGACGCAGGAGGCTTTCATCAAGGCCTACCGGGCGTTGCCCGGGTTTCGCGGCGACAGTGCTTTTTATACCTGGCTGTACCGGATTGGCATCAATACCGCCAAGAACTATCTGGTGGCGACGGGGCGGCGGGCGCCGACCAGCACGGAATTCGATGCGGAAGAAGCCGAGAGCATGGAAGCGGGGGAACAGTTGCGGGACCTGAACACCCCGGAAA
>JANNHN010000463.1:0-2722 GCA_031404395.1 Betaproteobacteria bacterium | reverse complement strand
CACATAGACGTTGTCGGTGCCGTCAACCTTGGTGGTGGCGTAGGGCGGCGGTGGCGCCGCCGGTTTTTCCGCCGGTGCGGCGGGCTGATTGTCCTGCGACCATAACGGCAGTGCGGCCGCGGTCAGTGCGCATGCGAGAACTGCAAGGATGGTGCGAACCATGATCTCCTCCAGAGTAGTGAACCGGCGAGCCTCCTTACTGAGGCAACGATTATTATGCCTGCGGAAAATGACCATAAACGGCCCAGAAAAATTGCGCCAACTTGCTGGAATAAGCGGACGCTGCTGCCTGTTGCGCTGCCGCGGGCGCTTTACAATCTGGATGGCAGCGGCCAGAATCAAAAAATGTAATTAAAATAAGCCAGTTTTGTGACGTCAGCGCATTCCGGAGGAGAGTATGAAAATCGAAAGACATGGCTATCTTGCCCGCGGCACGCTCTGCGCCTGTCTGCTGGGCATTACGGTTGTCGCCGACGCGCAACAGAATTACCCGGTGCGGCCGATCAAGATCATTGTGCCGTCCGCGGCCGGCGGCGGCACCGATTCCACCACGCGATTGATCGCGCCCAGGCTTGATCAGTTTCTCGGCCAGCGGATTGTGGTCGAAAACCGCGCGGGAGCCGCTTCCATGATCGGCAGCGAGATCGTCGCCCGTTCGGCGCCCGACGGGTACACGCTGCTGACCGGCATCAGCACCATCACCATCCAGCCCTCGATGCAGAAGAGTCTGCCCTATGACGTGCTCAAGGATTTTGCTCCGGTCAGTCAATTTGTCGTTCTGCCCAATGTGCTGGTCGGCCATCCCTCGCTGAAACCCAAAACCGTCAAGGAGCTCATTGCGTTTGCAAAGACGCGTCCCGGTCAGCTTGAATTTGCCTCAGCCGGCACCGGCAGCAATCTGCACCTGTGCATGGAATTGTTTCTTAACATGACGGGATTGAAGATGGTGCACGTGCCGTATAAAGGTTCGGGGCAGGCCATTGCCGATCTGGCGGCGGGTTATGTGCCGTTCATGATTACCAACATGATCACGGGAACGCAGCAGGTCAACGCCGGCAGGTTGCATGCCTACGGCGTGACCAGTGCGCAGCGCTCCAAAGCGGCGCCGAACATTCCGACCATCGCCGAGCAGGGCGTACCGGGCTACGACGCAGTGCAGTGGTACGGGCTGATGGCGCCGGGCGGAACGCCGCGCGATATCGTCGCCAAGCTGCACAAGGGCGTGGCAGCCGCGCTGCAGGATGCCAAGTTGAGGGAGATTTTTGCCAACAGCGGCGCCGATCCTGTGGGCAATACGCCGGAAGAATTTGCAGCCGTGATCCGCAGCGACATGGCGAAGTGGGCGAAGGTGGTTAAAGCGGCGGGGCTCTCGCCGAAGTAAACGGTTTTTACTTCCCTCTGCTTCGCTTCAAGTGTTCCCTTGTCCCCCAACCCCTCTACCGTCAAGCGGCACCGAAGTCCCACGAGTGGGAGAGGGGCTATGCGTTAGTACGGAGTCGTCACGATTCGCCCGCTGGACTCCACAAACCAGCGTTCGCTGACCAACGATTTTCCGGCAAGACGCGCATGCATCCAGTCGGCCACCAGGACCGCAGGCGTCGGGCCCAGTTGGGCGGAGGGCACGTTGCCCACCGAGTGGCGGCTGTCCTGATACACCACCAGCTGTTTCGGGCATTGCAGCGTGGCCAACAGACGTTCGGTGTGCGCTGGCGGCGACAGTTCGTCGGCTTCGCCGGCGACGCACAGGTAAGGCACACGGATTTTTTCAGCATGGCCTTCCCAGGTCAGTGATTTGCAGAATTTGTCGAACGCAGCCTCATCAGTAAAACCGGACATGTACATGAAGCGCTGCTTGAAGGTGGGTGAAGCTTCCTCGAATATGGTGTGGCAACCCGGCTCGAGGCAGGTGGCAGTGACCGCGCAGGCACGATAGCGCGGCTCGCCGGCGCAGCAGATCGTTGCAAACAACGACCCGAAGCTCTGACCGGCGATGCCGATGCGCTGTGGGTCAATCTCCGGGCGCGCTGCCATCCAGTCCATGACTACCCGGCCGGCTTCGCTCCAGTTGGGCATGCTGACGTGTATGCCCAATACCGCGCTCTCGTATTGTCCCGGCCCGTCGATGCTGAGCACTGCGATGCCGCGCGACAGCCAGCGGTCGCCGTACATCGCGACGCCGGCTTCCTTGAAACTGTCCATGCCCGGGATCACCACGACCGCCGGAATGCGTCCGCCGCTGTAGCCGGGCGGCAGATGGAACCAGGCAGGCAGCGCCTTGCCTTGGAACGGAATCCAGACGGCCTCGATCTTGCGGTCGGCGTATTTCACATAGGATGTGTAGCAATCGCGTTTGCGCTGGTTCAGCGCCAGGTTCTTCGCGTTGTTTTCGTCATGCGGCCACTGTGCGGCGGCGTACTGGACCGCAGCGATGAAATAGTTCTGGCGCGCAGTCACCCATTCTTCCGCTGCTTCTGCCGCCTGCGCCTTGGCTTCACGGCGTTTCGCCGCGGTCTCAAACGCCGGCGAGATGTCGGCGTATTTCTTGACGCGCTCGCGAATGCCGGCGAAGTCGGCGTTGGCTTCGGGGCCGCAGGGCGCGTTGTAGTTGATGCTGCGCGGCTGATCCCAGTCGATGCCGACCGAGCGGATGACGTTGTCAACAAGCCAGCGTTGTTCGGTCCAGCGGCGGGTTACAGGGGCGTTCATGATGTGGGTTTGCTCG
>JANNHN010000462.1:0-2884 GCA_031404395.1 Betaproteobacteria bacterium | reverse complement strand
TCCGCCTCAGCCTCGAAGACCGTGGGCACTCCGCTCTCGCGCCTCTACGCGGCATGGAACGACCCGGCGCTGCGCCAGCGCTGGCTTCCCGACGCCCCGGTCGAGGTGAGCCGCTCGACCGACGGCAAGTCGATCCGCATGCGCTGGACGCAGGGCGGATCGCGGGTCGACGTCGGCTTCTATTCCAAGGGCGCCGACAAGAGCATGGTCGCGATAGAGCACGGCAAGCTCGCCGACTCCGGCGCGGCCACGCGGCAGAAGGCGTTCTGGTCGACGGCGCTCGCGCGCCTCAAGGTCCTGCTCGAGGGGCGGTAGGGCGCGCGTGCTGTTCGACTTTTTCTTCACCGTGCGCAAGGCGGGCGTGCCGGCCAGCGTGAAGGTGAAAACGTTGGGACACTACTGATTTCCAATGCAGAATAAACCGGTGCTTCCTTAAGCGCGGATGTCGGGCGTCAGTTGCCGTTCGAGTATGGTGATCTGATCCTTGACCAGCAGCTTGCGTTTTTTCAGGCGTTGCAGTTGTAGCTGATCCAGTATCGGCGATTGCAGCAAACGGTGGATCACGTCGTCGAGATCGCGATGCTCCAGTTTGAGTTCGGCGATGCGCGCTTCGATGGCGTCGGTTTCGTTGCTGTCGGGCATGCGGTGCAGGGGGCCGGTGGCGGGGAGACGCAGTATAGGCCCGCCCGCGGGCGCGGGCAAGATTGTTTAGTTGTAACACATTGTTTTTATTGGATTAATTAATATGCCATTTACGCTTCAAGTCAACGGTCAGGCGCGCCAGATCGATGCCGACGCCGAAACGCCGCTGCTCTATGCGTTGCGCAACGATCTCGGCCTCATCGGCACGCGTTACGGCTGCGGTATCGGCCAGTGCGGTACCTGCACCGTGATCATCGACGGCAAGGCCGTGCAATCGTGCGACGTGTCGGTGTCGGCAGTGGTCGGCAAAAAAATAACGACCATCGAAGCGCTGGGCACTGATGCCGCACTCCATCCGCTGCAGCGCGCATTCATTGCCGAGCAGGCTGCGCAGTGCGGCTATTGCGCCAGCGGCATCCTGATGGCGGCAAAAGCACTGCTCGACGTCAATCCGGATCCGAATGATGGAGATATCCGCGCCGCACTCGACGGCAATCTGTGCCGCTGCGGTACGCACGGCCGCATCCTGCGCGCGATCAAGCGCGCTGCCAAAGAAATGAGGGAGCAGGGCCTGTTGGCGAAGTGATGGACGGCGCGTTGGGAGCGCAGCGACCGAGCGCACGCTTTCTGATCGTAGCTTTTATGAGTGTTGACCAATCGAGTATGTTGTTCAGAAACATGCAGATTCATTTTTTTGAAAGCATCTAACCATGGCACAAGTCAAAGACGCTGCTGTACGCACTCTGCCGGGCAGTCTGGACACCAACCGCCGTCTCGACCGCTGGCTGAGCATCAACGCCGACGGCACGGTGACGGTGACGCCGGGCAAAGTGGAAATCGGGCAGGGCATACTCACCGCGCTGGTGCAGATGGTCGCCGAAGAACTCGATGTTGCCGTAACCCGCATCCGGCTGGTGGCGGCGAGCACTGCGCTGAGTCCCAATGAGGGCATTACTTCGGGCAGCCGTTCGATACAGGAAAGCGGCCTCGCCCTGCGCCATGCCGCAGCCGAGGCGCGCGATCTGCTGCTGGCGCGCGCCGCACACAAACTCGGCGTGACGATAGAGCAACTGACGGTGACCGACGGCGTGGTGTCGGCGCGCAGCGGCGGTTCCGTTCCGTACTGGGAACTGGCGACGCCGGACCTGCTGGCACGCGAGGCGAGTTTTGATGTGATGGCCAAGCTGCCGGCGGAGCATGTGGTGGTCGGTACCTCACTCGAACGCGTGGATATTCCGGGCAAGGTGACGGGCAAGCCCTCGTATGTGCAGGACATGACGCTGCCCGGCATGCTGCACGGGCGCGTATCGCGGCCGCCGGGGCCGCGGTCGCGGTTGAAATCGCTGGACGCAAAGGAAGTGGAACAAATGCCCGGTGTGGTGGCCGTGGTGCGCGACGGCAGTTTCCTCGGCGTGGTGGCCGAGCGCGAAGAGCAGGCCATTCGTGCCGAGCGGCGACTGGCGCGCAGCGCGCAATGGACCGACGGGCCGGATCTGCCGGTCAACGATCCACGGCACCTGCTCACGCTGGCGGCGGAAACCGAAGTCATCAGCGAAAAAGGCGATCCCGCGACAGCCGGCGCGCACCAGTTCGGCGCCGAGTACACCAAACCATACATCGCCCATGCCTCACTGGCCCCGTCGTGTGCGGTGGCGCAGTGGGAGGGCAACAAGTTGCGTGTGTGGTCGCACAGCCAGGGTATTTTCCCGCTGCGCGGCGACATGGCGCGGGCGCTGAACCTGCCTGAAGCCGACATCATCATCACCCATGCAGAAGGCGCGGGCTGTTACGGCCACAATGCCGCCGACGATGTGACGCTCGATGCAGCGCTGCTGGCGCGCGCGGTGCCGGGCCGCCCGGTGCGCCTGCAGTGGATGCGCGAAGATGAATTCGCGTGGGAGCCGTTCGGTTCGGCGATGATAATGCGGCTCAATGCGGCGCTGGATGACAAAGGCAATATCGTCAACTGGGGCCACGAACTGTGGAGCCACGCGCACAGCACGCGGCCCGTCGGCAGCGCCGGCAAGGGCGTCAATCTGCTGGCGGCGTGGCATCTGGAGAAACCATTGCCGGCGGCCAAACCCGGCAACCCGCCGCTGCCCGGCGGCGGCAGCCATCGCAATGCCATTCCGCTCTATGACTTCCCGAACCAGAAAGTCATCAACCACCTGATTCGCGAATCTCCCCTGCGCGCCTCGGCGCTGCGTTCGCTGGGCGGCCATGCCAATGCCTTTGCCATCGA
>JANNHN010000461.1:0-2758 GCA_031404395.1 Betaproteobacteria bacterium | reverse complement strand
CTTCCGTTGGGCGTATTCCGGGATGACGTGTTCACTTCCCCGGATTTCACTTCGTTTCATCCGGGCTACGAGGTTCCGGGTTTTCCGCTGCGCGCCCCGAAGGAAGTCCCCTTGGGGGGCACTCATCACTCATCGCTCCGCACTGAAACTTACAGTACTGTAGGGCGGGGGAGTGAGGCCCATTTTGTGAACGCCAGAATGAAGTCTCGTAGTCTCGTAGCCCGGATAAGCGCAGCGCCATCCGGGGAATGTAGTTGCCATGAAATGGCGGCTGAAAGATAGTTCGGCATCCCCCGGATGGCGGCCTTTGGCCTTATCCGGGCTACGGGTCTCTAGCGCGTCGCTGCCGTCACTCGCAATTTTACCTGCGTCTTTTTCTGTAGTGCGCTGACGATCCCAAAGAAATTCTCGGTACTCGGATTGCCCGATGGCCCGAGCATGCGATGCAGGCTTTTGCTGGGCTTGTTGATTGCAGTGGCGAGCTCCTCGAAGCCCATGGTTACATTGACCAGGTCGCGCAACACCGCTTTGCCGGTCTGCGTATCGCCGGCAAGATAGGCATTGATTGCCTCGGCGAACAAGGCCTCACGGTATTTGGGGTCGCGCCGGGCGCGTGCAGCCACGGTGTCTTTGAAATCTCGCGTCAGTGCCATGGCAATCCTTTGATCAGTGTTTTGTTGTCTTGCGTCGCTTGTAATCACGCCAAATCTGCTGTGCCGCCTGTATTGCCTGCTGCTGCCTTTTCTTGGAGCTGCCACCAAGCAGGATCACCAGCGTTTCGCCATCCTTGCCGAAGTAGACGCGGTAGCCGGGACCGAAGTCGATGCGATACTCAAATACGCCGCTGCCGACGCCCTTTACATTTGAGAAATTGCCTTGCCCGATACGGTATAGCGCCGTTGTTACTTTCGCGGCCGCCTCGGCGTTCAGCTCCTCAAACCATCCCGCAAAAGGCGATTGGCCTTGTTCATCCAGATAGTCGACGACGCGGATTTCGGCCATGCGTGATAGTAACACTTAAGTTACCATATGCCAATCTAGTACTGCGACACGTTAATGTCGATACATCATAGGGTGCGCGCAAACTCGGCGCCGTCCCCAGCTTGCGGGGGAAGGCGCCGAGTCTCGTAGCCCGGATAAGCGCAGCGCCCTCCGGGGAATGTAGTTGCCATGAAATGGCGGCTGAAAGATAGTTCGGCATCCCCCGGATGGCGGCCTTTGGCCTTATCCGGGCTACAGGTCTGCGCGCCCCGAAGGAAGTCCCCTTGGGGGGCACTCATCACTCATATCACTCATCGCTCCGCACTGGAACTTACAGCGGTTCTGCACGGCTGTCCTCAGCCTTGTGATAGCATGCGTCGTCCACTGCAATTTACCTTCGTAACTTCATATAAAACAACACGGTATGGTGCGTTTACTCAGCCATTATTTATCCGCTCTGCTGGTCGCCATCGTTCCACTGCTGGCCTCAGCGCAGGTCGGCTCCGGGAGTAACAGCGGTGCCGGTGCCGGCGCCACGACCCTGCAGCAAATGGGCATCACGCCGGGGGGTACACCCGCTGCACCCGGTGCCGCGGGCGCCATTCCCGCACCGACGGCATCGCCGATTCCCAGCATCGTCTCGCCGGCAGACCCCCGCGACGCAGCCGCCGACAAGGCGCGCACGGAAGAGCGCCGCGACCCGCGGGCCGCGCCGCAGTTCGATCCCAACCAGCGCAACGAATTCCAGGACTTCATCGCCCAGTCGCTGGGCCGCCCGTTGCCGATGTTTGGCCATAACCTGTTCAGCGGCGTGCCTTCGACCTTTGCGCCGGTGGATCGCGTCCCGGTCACCCCGGATTACATCGTCGGCCCCGGCGACGAGATTGTCATCCGCGCCTGGGGGCAGGTGGACATCGACTATCGCGCCACCATCGACCGCAATGGCGCGATCAACATCCCACGCGTGGGCAACATCAACGTCGCCGGCATCAAATACCAGGAACTCGAACCCTTTCTCAAAACCGCGATCGGCCGCGTGTTCCGCAATTTCGAATTGAACGTCACGCTGGGGCAACTGCGCTCGATCCAGATTTTCGTGGTCGGTCAGGCGCGCCGCCCCGGCAGCTATACCGTCAGTTCGCTGAGCACGCTGGTCAATGCCCTGTTTGCCTCGGGCGGGCCGTCGCCCCGCGGCTCGATGCGCGGCATCCAGTTGAAGCGCGACGACAAGGTCGTCACCGAATTCGACGTCTATGACCTGCTGATCAAGGGCGACAAATCCAAAGACGCCAAACTGCTGCCGGGTGATGTGATCTTCATCCCGCCGGTCAAAGGCCTGGTGGCCATTGCCGGCAGCGTGAACGAACAGGCCATCTACGAAATCAAGCCCGACGCCACGCTGGGCACGGCCGTGGAGGCCGCAGGCGGTTTTACCACCACCGCCGAAGGCCGCAAAGCCACCGTGGAGCGCATCGCCGATCGCAAAACCCGTCAGGTGGAAGAATTCGCGCTCGACCAGGCGGGCCTTGCGCGGCCGCTGCGGGATGGCGACCTGGTGCGCATCCATGCACTGATTCCCAAATTCGACAACGCTGTCACGCTGCGCGGCAGCGTGGCGCGGCCGGGAAGATTCCCCTGGCGCGAGGGCTTGCGCGTGCGCGACATCATTCCCGACAAGGATGCGCTGATCACCCCGGATTACTGGCTGCGGCAAAACGCCACACCAGGCGTACGGATCGAAGGCCAGGATCGGCTGCGCGTGGAAGTGAAGCGCAGC
>JANNHN010000460.1:0-4006 GCA_031404395.1 Betaproteobacteria bacterium | reverse complement strand
TGGCCGACGAACAGGTACTCCATTTCGCTGCGGCAATCGATGAATACCGAATTCGGGTTCTTTTTCAGAAACTCGTGGGCGGACTTGGGTTCGAGATGTTTCATGGCATGTGTGTCGCAAACAGGGAAGGCGCATTATCCTAGAAAAAGCTATTAGTCACAGAGAACACAGAGTTTCTCGATACCCCCTTGAGGGGTGCACAGAGGAAAATCAAGAACGTGAGTCATTTCCACATCCCACCAATCTGGTGAGGGTGGCGTGAGGATTCAACTCCTTGAATCTCTCGGTGTTCTCTGTGACCGAATTGCCATTTTAAGGATTATAGGCGCTCACCGCGGGCCGGGCCAAATGCCGGGAATTACGCTAAGCCCATGATAAAATTCGCGCTTTCCATGTTCCAACTGCACCGCCCGGCGTCCCCTCATTGTCATGATTTCCCGCATCCAGCAACTGCCTGCGCTGCTGTCGCGTCGCATCCTGATCCTCGACGGCGCGATGGGCACCATGATCCAGAATTACAAGCTGGACGAGGCGGCATATCGCGGCAAACGCTTCAGGGATTTCGCGCATGAGGTCAAAGGCAACAATGACCTGCTCACGCTGACGCAGCCGCAGATCATCCGTGAAATCCACGAGCAGTATCTCGATGCCGGGGCGGACATCATCGAGACCAACACGTTCAACTCGACCGCGGTCGCCATGGCGGATTACCACATGGAAGATCTGGTGTATGAGCTGAATGTCACTGCGGCGCAGCTCGCGCGCGCGGCGGCTGATGCTTACGAGAAAAAAGACCCGGCACGGCCGCGTTTTGTCGCCGGCGCGCTGGGGCCGACCAATCGCACGGCGTCGATCTCGCCGGACGTGAATGATCCGGGCTTCCGCAACACCAGCTTTGATCAACTGGTCACGACGTACACCGAGGCGATACGCGGGCTGGTGGACGGCGGCGTCGATTTGTTTCTGGTCGAAACCATTTTCGACACACTCAACGCCAAGGCCGCGCTGTTTGCCATAGACCAGTATTGCGCTGAACACCAGTTGAAAACCCCGATCATGATTTCCGGCACCATCACGGATGCTTCGGGGCGCACACTGTCGGGGCAGACGCCGGAAGCGTTCTGGAATTCGGTGCGTCACGCCAAACCGCTGACCATCGGCCTCAACTGCGCGCTGGGCGCCAAACTGATGCGGCCATACATCGAGGAAATTTCCACGGTGGCCGACACCTTCGTTTGCGCTTACCCGAACGCCGGCCTGCCCAATCCGCTGGCGCCCACGGGTTATGACGAGCTGCCGGACGACACCGCGGCGTACCTGCTTGATTTCGCGCAAAGCGGCTTCGTCAACGTGGTTGGCGGCTGCTGCGGCACGACGCCGGGGCACATCCGCGCGATTGCGAATATCGTGAAGGACATCGTGCCGCGCCAGGTGCCGCAGATCGAAAAGAAAACCCGGCTGTCCGGGCTGGAGCCGCTGAACATCGGCGACGATTCGCTGTTCGTCAACGTCGGCGAGCGCACCAACGTCACCGGCTCGCGCGCGTTCGCCAAACTGATCCTTGCCGGCAACTACACCGAAGCGGTGGCGGTGGCGCGCCAGCAGGTGGAGAGCGGCGCGCAGATAATCGACGTCAACATGGACGAGGCGATGCTCGACTCGAAGGCGGCGATGACCACCTTCCTCAACCTGATTGCCTCGGAGCCCGATATTTCGCGCGTGCCGGTGATGATCGACTCCTCGAAATGGGAAGTCATCGAAGCCGGACTGAAGTGCGTGCAGGGCAAGGCCATTGTCAACTCGATCAGCATGAAAGAGGGTGTGGAACCCTTCAAGCAGCAGGCGCGTCTGGCGCGGCGTTACGGCGCGGCAGTCGTGGTGATGGCTTTCGATGAGAAAGGCCAGGCGGATACCTACGCGCGGCGCATCAGCATTGCGCAGCAGGCGTACGACATCCTGGTCGATGAAATCGGCTTTGCGCCGGAAGACATCATCATCGATCCGAACATATTCGCGACTGCGACGGGCATCGAGGAGCACAACCGTTACGCCATCGATTTCATCGAGGCGACGCGCTGGATCCGTAAAAATCTGCGCCATGCCCGGGTCAGCGGCGGGCTGTCGAACGTTTCGTTTTCATTTCGCGGCAACGATCTGGTGCGCGAGGCGATCCACACCGCGTTTCTGTATCACGCGATCCGGGCCGGACTGACCATGGCCATCGTCAACGCCGGACAGCTTGGCGTCTATGACGAAATCCCGAAGGAGCTGCTGGAGCACGTCGAGGATATTATTTTTGATCGGCGCCCGGATGCCGCCGAGCGCATGGTGACGTTTGCCGAAACGGTCAAGGGCAAGGGGAAAGTCGCGGTCGAGGATCTGGCATGGCGCGAGGCGCCGGTGCGCGAGCGGCTGACGCATGCGCTGGTGCGCGGCATCACCAACTGGATCGTCGAAGACACTGAAGAAATGCGCCTGGAAATTGTTGCGCGCAATGGCCGGCCCATCGAGGTCATCGAGGGACCGCTGATGGACGGCATGAATGTCGTCGGCGATCTGTTCGGTGCGGGCAAGATGTTTTTGCCGCAGGTCGTCAAATCAGCGCGGGTGATGAAACAGGCGGTGGCGCATCTGGTGCCGTACATCGAAGCCGAGAAGGCCAGGCTGGGCGACGTGCGGGCCAAGGGCAAGATCGTGCTGGCCACGGTCAAGGGCGACGTGCATGACATCGGCAAAAACATCGTTGCCGTGGTGCTCCAGTGCAACAACTATGAAGTGGTCAATCTCGGCGTGATGGTGCCGTGGAAACAGATTGCCGAAGTTGCCGCAAAGGAAAGGCCGACATCATCGGCCTGTCGGGTCTGATCACGCCGTCGCTGGAAGAAATGGCGCACAACGCGCGCGAAATGCAGCGTGCAGGCATGAGCATTCCGCTGCTGATCGGCGGGGCTACGACTTCGCGCGTGCATACCGCGGTGAAAATCGCCCCCCATTACGCGGGCCCGGTGATCTGGGTGCCGGATGCCTCGCGCAGCGTCAGCGTGTGCTCGAGCCTACTGTCGGATGAGCAGAGCAAGGGTTATCTCGGCGACGTTGCCGCCGAGTACGAGCGCATCCGCGTACAACATGCCGGCAAAAAAGGTCCGGAACTGATTCCACTGGCGGCAGCGCGCGCCAACGCGATCGTGATCGACTGGAAAAAATACGTGCCGCCGAAACCGGAGATGCTCGGCATCAAGCCAGTGAAGAACTACGACCTCGCGGAAATCGCGCGGCATATCGACTGGGCGCCGTTTTTTCAGACCTGGGATCTGGCGGGTGCGTATCCGGCGATTCTCGACGATGCGGTGGTCGGCGAAGAGGCGGGCAAGGTGCTGGCCGACGGCAAGGCCATGCTCAAGAAAATCATCGAAGGCCGCTGGTTGACGGCCAACGGCGTGTTCGGGCTGTTCCCCGCGGCGCGCGTCGATCACGAAGACATCGCGATCTACGCCGACGAATCGCGCCAGACGCCGCTGATGGTGTGGCACAACCTGCGCCAGCAGAACCAGAAGCCGACGGGCCGTGCCAACCAGTGCATCGCGGATTTTGTCGCGCCGCTGGAGTCGGGCGTTGCGGACTATATCGGCGTCTTTGCAGTGACGGCGGGCCTCGGTATCGAGAAGCGCATTACCATGTTCGAGAAACAGCACGACGATTATTCGGTGATCCTGCTGAAAGCGCTGGCTGACCGGTTGGCCGAAGCGTTTGCTGAACTGCTGCACCTGCGGGTGCGCCGCGAGTTCTGGGGTTATGCGCGCGATGAGGCGCTGGACAACACGGCATTGATCGCCGAGAAATACCGCGGCATCCGCCCGGCGCCCGGCTATCCGGCATGCCCCGATCACACCGAGAAGGGCGCGTTGTTCGACATCCTGCAGGCAGGGCGTATCGACATGCGGCTGACTGAATCGTTTGCGATGCTGCCGGCGTCGTCAGTCAGCGGTTTCTATTTTGCGCATCCCGA
>JANNHN010000459.1:0-4090 GCA_031404395.1 Betaproteobacteria bacterium | reverse complement strand
GATCATGAACTGCACCGGCGTCATGTCGAGCGACAGCACCCACTGATTGATGATCTCCTGCCCGCCGAGCAGGGCAAACGACGCCGAGAATATCGACGAACCCACGAACAGCCAGCACACCATCGCGCTGGTCTTGGCGGTGAGGAACGACGATTCCTTGATGATGCCGCCGAGATCTTTCACGGTAGTCCAGACGGTGGCGCCGAATTTCGGGCCACTGGCTTCACGCATATGAGTGTTGAAGCGATATGCCGCTGCGAGTATGCATCCGCCGAACGCGCCGACCGCCGCCGCTTCGGTAGGCGTCGCCAGGCCGAACACGATGGAACCGAGCACTGCGAGTATCAGCATCGCCAGCGGAAAAAACGAGGTGAGCAGCATCTTGAACACCTCCAACCGCACCCAGTTCCACAGCCAATAGAGCAGCGCGAGCCCCGCCACGCAGACGCCGAGCGTGATCCAGAACCAGAGCGGCGTCGCGATCCGTTCGAGCTTCGCGGCCGGGGCCGCCTTGGCGACGACTTCGGGCTTTGCCGTTTCCGCGGCGACCGGCGCGGCGGCTTCTTTCACACTCTCGGCCGGAGGCTCCTTGAGCCCTCCCCCGTCCGCCTCCTGGCTGAGAAGAAGTCCGCCCGATTCTTCCTTGACGTCCTCCACCACGCCGCGCCCCGCCTCGACCACTCCGGTCATGTCGATCACCGCCTCCGGCTTGGTCGCCAATTGCCAGGTGGCTCCCAGCATCGCGACGATGAACAGCGCCGGCAGCAGCGTGACGAAGAACTGTCCGAACAGCGTGCTTTTCCTGACCCCGGCAATACCGCCTCCGGTAAGCCCATGCCACAGCCCGGTCAGGGCATTGCTGCCGCGCGACGCAAGTTTTTGCGCATACGATGGCAGCGCCACAGCTCGCTCCGAGACTGGCAGCGGCGGCATCAGATCAGGCCTCAGTTTCGCGAGCACAATGACGTAACCGACATAGAGCGCCGCGAGCATGAAGCCGGGGCCGAAAGCGCCGGCGTACAGCTTCACCACCGACACCCCCGCGACTGCGCCATAAACGATCAGCAGCACCGAGGGCGGGATCAGGATGCCCAGGCACCCCCCCGCGGTGATCGCACCGGCCGCCACCTTGGTGTTGTATCCCGCTTTAAGCATCGCCGGGAATGCGAGCAGCCCCATCAATGTCACCACCGCACCGACGATGCCGGTGGCGGTGGCGAAAATCGCACAGGTGACGATGGTCGCCACCGCGAGCGCCCCCGGTACGCGCACCGTCGCCAGATGCAGACTCTTGAACAGGCGGTCGATCAGTGCCGCCCGCTCGACCAGATAACCCATGAACACGAACAGCGGGATGGCGATCAGCACGTCGTTGGACATCACCGAATAGGCGCGCTGCACCATCAGGTCGAGAATCTGCTGGTTGGCGAGCGCCGGATTCACGCTGCGGTAGGCGATCCAGCCGAAAAACACCCCCATGCCCATCAGCGTGAACGCCGTGGGAAAACCGAGCATGATGCCCACCACGATCAGCCCCAGCATCAACAGGCCCAGATGGCCGTTGGTCATCTGCGATGGCGGCGGCATGAGACGAACACCATGATCACCACTGCGGCCATGATCGACAGGCCGAACCAGACTTCTTTTCTCACTTGTGACTCCCTGCTTGTTTGACCACGTAGGCGTCGAGCTTGGCGATATCCTCGTCCTTGACGTGTACCATTTCCTTGAGCTTATTGACGTCCACTTCCTCGACGTCTTCCGCACGCGACGGCCACTCACCCTGCTTCAGGCAGAGCACGCAGCGGATGATTTCGACGATGCCCTGCACCAGGATGAACGCGCCGGCGATCGGAATGATGGTCTTGAACGGATAGACCGGCGGACCATCGGCGGTGACGTTCGAATGCTCGTTGATGACCCAGGACTCGGCGGCATAGTTATAGCCGGCCCAGACAAGCGCCACTACCCCGGGAATGAAGAACAGCAGATAGAGCGTGAGGTCGAGGCCCGCCTGCAGGCGCGGCGGGAAAAAACCGTAGAGCACGTCGCCGCGCACATGGCCGTTTTTCGCCAGCGTATAAGCGCCCGCCATCATGAACAGCGTTCCGTACATCTGGATCATGACATCGTAGGCATAGGGGTGCGGATGGTCGAGCACGTAGCGCGAGAACACTTCCCAGGTGATGAAGAAAGTGAGCGTGACGATCAACCACGAAAACGATTGACCAACAAAAGTGCTCATTTTGTCGATGTTCAGAAGCAATTTCTGCATATTCCGTCCTGCTCAAAAAAATCGGCCATCCGGACTGGACTGCCCGGATGGCCGATGACTGTCACGAAAAGTCCTCAGGCCTTCTTGGCTTCAGCCTTTTTGGCGCCGAAGAAGAAGTTCACGGCCATCCTGCGGCTGACGTAAGTGTCCTGGTCCCATTTCGACGCGCGCTCGGCGAATACCTTTTGCGATGCAGCGATTTCCTTGAACAGCGCGTTTTCCCCTGATTTCTTGGCCACGATCGCGTCCCACAGCTTGAGCTGGTCCGCCAGCACTGAATCCGGGGTCTTGTAGAACTTGACCTTGTCCTTGGTCTGCAGCTCGATGTAGTCCTTGGAATAGCGGTCAATCGCCTTCCACGACATATCGGCAGACGCTGCTTCCACGGCATTGGCGATGATCGCCTTCATTTTCGCCGGCAGCGCATCGTACTTCGGCTTGTTGAAGATGATCTCGAAGGTCTCCGCACTCTGGTGGTAGCTCTGCAGCATGCACACCTTGGACACGTCGGGGAAGCCGAGTAGCCGGTCGGAGGTGGCATTGTTGAACTCGGCCGCATCAAGCAGGCCGCGGTCCATCGCCGGCACGATCTCGCCGCCGGGCAGCGCGTTGACCGCAGCGCCCATCGCCGTGAACAAATCGATCGCCAGGCCGTTGGTGCGGAACTTGAGGCCCTTGAAATCCGCCGTCTTGGTGATCGGCTTCTTGAACCAGCCCAGCGGCTGCGTCGCCATCGGGCCGTAGAGGAACGACTGCACCGTGGTGATGCCGATGGAATTATAGAGCTTCGCCAGCAGTTCCTGCCCGCCACCGTACTTGTGCCAGGAGAGCAGCATGTTGGCGTCCATGCCGAAGGCCGGGCCGGAATTCCACAGTGCCAGCGCATTCTGCTTGCCGTAGTTGTAGCCCAACACCCCGTGTCCGCCGTCCAGCGTGCCCTTGGCCACGGCTTCCAGCATCCCGAACGCCGGCACCACCGCACCCGCCGGCAGCACTTCAATCTTCAGATCGCCGCCGGTCATGTCGTTGACCTTCTTGGCAAAGTCGAGCGCGTACTCGTGGAAAATATCCTTGGCCGGCCAGGTGCTCTGCCAGCGCATGCTGATCGGGCCGGCCTGCGCCTTGGCGATCATCGGGAAGCCGGCAATCGCGGCACCGGTCGTTGCGGCCGCAGCACCGGTCAGGAACTTGCGCCGGGTCGGGCTGGCGCCACTCGACTTAACATCCTGTTTCTTAATCATTATTTCCTCCAAGGAACGATGACTACACGGAACCGCAACGAACTTGCGCGAATGGATAGCTCCCTGCGCCAGCCGTCACACTTTTTTTAGGGAAGGGCATGGCGGATTTCGCCATGCGCAATACCGTATTACGAGCGGAGCATCGTAGCGCCTGATGCCCGCAAAATCAAGCCCGCCGCCGCTGTACTCGCTGCCATTCAAGCCACAAAACAAAGCCAAAAGAGCACCCTCTTACCCCATGCAGACGACATGCTGGCGCAGGCTCACTGGAAAACGGCTATCGCGACAGCGGCTGTTGCTGCGCCGGCACTGCTGCCGGCGCACCCTTGCGCACCGGCTCATGCGGCTCCCAGCCCAGCACCGCCAGCAGCACAAAAAACCCGACTACATAACCGATCGCGACATGCCAGCCGTGGCGCAGCCACTGACCGACGGACTTCGCTTCCGGAAAAATGTTCGCCAGCGCCACGCCAGCCGACGAGCCGAACCAGATCATCGATCCGCCGAAACCCACGGCGTAGGCCAGAAAACCCCAGTCGTAACCGCCCTGCTTCAGCGCCAGCGCCGTCAGCGG
>JANNHN010000458.1:0-2304 GCA_031404395.1 Betaproteobacteria bacterium | reverse complement strand
GTTCGAGTTATCACCCCGAACGTACTCGCGAGGGGCCTGGATCACCACAGCCCGTCGTCTTCGCGATGCACGGATGTGAACCAAGCCTGAAGACGGGTAGGTCCCTCGCGAGTACGCTTCGTAGAGTGGAAAACCCCGAGTATTTGCAGCGGTCGCGCGTTGGGGTTCGCAAGCTCACCCCAACCTACTCACTGTAAGTTCCAGTGCGGAGCGATGAGTGCGGAGCGGAAAATCCGCAGATCCGTCGCCCGGATGCAGCGCTTTCTCAGAACGAGCCGTTGCCGCCGGCGTAGCTCTCAAATCGCGTGTAACGGCCGAGGAAAGTCAGGTCGATCTTGCCCACCGGGCCGTTACGCTGCTTGGCGATGATGATTTCAGCGATGCCCTTCTTCGGCGAATCCTGGTTATAGACTTCGTCGCGATAGATGAACAGGATGACGTCGGCATCCTGCTCGATGGCGCCTGACTCACGCAGATCCGACATCATCGGCCGCTTGTCCTGGCGCGAATCGACACCGCGGTTCAACTGTGACAGCGCCACCACCGGCAGCTTCAGTTCCTTGGCGAGGCCTTTCAGCGACCGCGAAATCTCCGCGATCTCGGTCGCGCGGTTTTCCTCACGGCTGTGCGACGTGCCCGACATCAGTTGCAGATAATCGACCACGATCATCGCCAGCCCGCCGCACTGCCGGTGCAAACGCCGCGCCCGTGAACGCAATTCCAATGCATTGAGCCCAGCGGTATCGTCGATGTAAATCTGCGCATCGTTGAGTTTGCCCACGGCATCCACCAGCCGCGGCCAGTCTTCTTCCTTGAAGGTGCCGGTGCGCAACTGGTGCTGATCGACGCGGCCCACGGAACCAATCATCCGCATCGCCAGTTGCGGCCCCGACATCTCCATGCTGAACACGGCCACGGCTTTCTTGCTGTCGAGTGCGGCGCTCTCTGCCAGGTTCATCGCCAATGCGGTCTTGCCCATCGACGGGCGTCCGGCGATGACAATCAGCTCGCCCGGCTGCAATCCGGAAGTCATGCGGTCAAGATCCACAAAACCGGTCGCCAGCCCGATGACATCATTTTTGTTCTCGCGACTGTAGAGCATGTCGATGCGCTCTACGGTCTCCGTCAGCAATGGATCGATTTTGACGAAGCCCTGCCTGGATTTCGCGCCAGCCTCGGCGATCTGGAATACCCGGGCCTCGGCCTCGTCGATCAGCAGATGGGCGTCCTTGCCGGTCTGGCTGTACGCCGAATCGGCAATGGCGGTGCCGACTGCAGCAAGGTTGCGCAGGATCGAACGCTCGCGCACGATTTCGGCATAGCGACGGATGTTGGCGGCGCTCGGCGTGTTGAGCGCCAGTGAGCCGATATAAGCCTGTCCGCCGACTTCCACCAGCTTGCCGCTGCGCTCCAGGCTCTCGGCCACGGTCAATGCGTCCGCGGGTTTGTTGTGCTCGATCAGTTGCGCAATGTGTTCAAAGATCGTGCGGTGGTCGCTGCGGTAAAAATCTGCATCCGTGAGGATATCGCCCAGACGATCCCACGCCGTATTGTCGAGCAGCAGGCCGCCGAGTACCGATTGTTCGGCTTCGATGGATTGCGGCGGCGTGCGCGCAGCTTCAAGCTGGGCGTCTTTGATGATTGGAGTGACGAGTTGCACCATCGCGGTGAGTTTTATATAACCTGTTGTTTTATAACGATAATTTATGCATGCGCACGATGTGCGTCAGAACGCTGCCGATCCAATCTACAGAAAAAAAAGGGCTGTCGCCAGCCCTTTTTCCTGTTTCCAAAAATTGCTTTTGATTCAGATACTACGCAGCATCTCCGAGCACCGACACGGTGATGGACACCACGACATCGGTATGCAGCGCAACTTTCAGCGGAAAATCGCCGATGGTCTTCAGCGGGCCGTCCGGCATGCGGATCGATGCCTTCGGCACGTCAAAGCCCTGCTTTTTCAGCGCTTCCGAAATATCGCTGTTGGTCACTGAGCCGAACAGTTTGCCATCGACGCCGGCTTTCTGCGTGACCTGCACCATCAGACCATCCAGCTTCGCACCCTTCTCCTGTTCCTTCGCCAGTGTCTCGGCGTGGGCTTTTTCAAGCTCTGTGCGACGCTTTTCGAACTCCGCCAGATTGACGGTGGTGGCGCGCTTGGCCTTGCCTTGCGGGATCAGGAAATTGCGCGCATAGCCGTCCTTGACGCGGACCACATCGCCCAGCACGCCCAGATTGATGACTTTCTCCAGCAGTATGATTTGCATGGCTGGCCTCTCAGTGCAGGTCGGTGTACGGCAGCAG
>JANNHN010000457.1:0-2045 GCA_031404395.1 Betaproteobacteria bacterium | reverse complement strand
GAGGTGCAGTGAGTAGGTTGGGGTGAGCTTGCGAACCCCAACGCGCGACCGCTGCAAATACTCGGGGTTTTCCACTCTACACTCTACTACTTTGCACTGGGTTCAGCGTTGGGGTTCCTTCGTCACCCCAACCTACGTATTGAAAACGTTGGGACACTACTGGTTTTATTTGATTATTTAAAGAGACTGCCATCACGCCTTGAGCAACCCGCGCTCGCGCAGATAGCGCCGCCCCTTGGTGGAAATACTGAACTGCGGCGCACCGCCTGCGGGTGCATGCGCGTACTGCCCCTGCACCAGAAATGACAAATACGAATCAACGATCTGGATGTTGACCTGATTGGCTGCGGCGATTTCCGGCGGCTGCGCGCGTTCCACGCGCGACAGATATTCCAGTGTGCGCACCGCATCGCCATCGAGCGTGTCCCACTGCGGAATGAACCACGCGAGTTCGTCCTGCAGGCGTGTGTTCTCCACTTTGAGTTCGGCATGCTCGCGCGCAAGGGACTCCAGTTGCGCGCGATACTGCGCCACGGCCGGCACTTCCTGCAGCAATTGCGTAATCCACTCCACTTGCATTTCCCCTCGGTACGGATAGTCGAAGCGCGGATTCTACCGAAAACGCTGCATGCTCATCTGGGGCATAATGCGACCTCATTGTGAACAAGGAACGGCTATGGCAGCAACCACTACCGCCAGCGGATTGATCTTTGAAGACCTCGTCACCGGCGAGGGCGACGCAGCCGCTGCCGGCATCAAAGTAACCGTGCATTACACCGGCTGGCTCACTGACGGCAAGAAATTCGACTCCAGCAAGGATCGCAACGACCCTTTCATATTTCCGCTCGGTGCCGGCCATGTCATTCGCGGCTGGGACGAAGGCGTGCAAGGCATGAAAATCGGCGGCAAACGCAAACTGACCATCCCGCCCACGCTCGGCTACGGCGCACGCGGCGCCGGCGGCGTCATCCCACCCAACGCCACGCTGGTGTTCGAAGTCGAACTGCTCGCGATCAACTGAAACTTCGACCCAGAACTGCGCTCAAGGAACACCATGCCCGGCAAAGACATCAAGATCCGCTCACGCAACGGCGGCGAATTTGACTGCTACCTCGCCAAACCCACTGCCAGCACCAAAGTACCCGCCATCGTGCTCGCCTCGTCGGTGCATGGCGTCGATGCCGATCTGCGCAGCATTGTCGATGCCTTCGCCGAAGCGGGCTACATCGCCGCCGCGCCCGACCTGTTCTGGCGCACGGTGCCCGGCCCGCTGCCGCGCGAGGACAAACGCGCAGCCGAACGCGCACAGCCGCGGCTGCCCGTCATCGCCACCGGCGAAACCGACATGGCCGATACGCTGCTCGCCGTGCGCCAGGTCAAACAGCACAACGGCAAGGCAGTGGCGATGGGCTTGTGTTTCGGCGGGCCGTACGCCGTGCTGGGACCCAAACGTCTGGGCTATGACGCGGGCATCGGCTGCCACAGCACCCAGATGAAGGATTTCATCAACGAATTCGACGGACTCACCAAACCCGTATGCCTGGTCTGGGGCGATCAGGATCACGCTGCACCGCCCGACGTGCAAACCGCCTATATGGGCAAGGCCAAAAAAATAGCCAGCCTCTCGGTACACATTTTCCCCGGCATCCTCCATGGCTACATGATGCGCAGCAACGCCAAGGCGTGGAGCCAGCCGACTTACGATTTCTCGATGGAAAAGTCGCTGGAACTGCTGAAGTCGCTGCGTTAGGAACGTACTGGTGATTCAGTGATTCAGTGATTGGGTGATTAGGTAACAGATAATGGGGCGGTTTTAATCACTGAATTACCCAATCACTGAATCACTATCACCACAATCACTCGGCGCGGATGTTCGCTTCCTTGACGATGCGCGCCCACTTGTCTGATTCAGCGCGCCAGAATTTACCGAACTGCTCCGGCGTATTGCCCACCACGTCGGCGCCCATGGCCGCGATCTTGTCGCGAATCTCGTTCTGCAGCAGCGCCTTGGTGAAATCGCCGTGGATGCGCCCGACGATATCCTG
>JANNHN010000456.1:0-2156 GCA_031404395.1 Betaproteobacteria bacterium | reverse complement strand
TGGATCAGCTGATCGCCGCGATTGCCGCAAGCGCGCGCGTCGGCGATCACGTGCTCATCATGAGCAACGGCGGTTTCGGCGGTATCCACGATAAATTGTTGAAACGGCTGGGCACAAACTGATTATTGAGCGTTTCATGTGATGATAATCAGAGCCGCTCAATCCCTCTCCCTCTGGGAGAGGGGGAGAGCAGACCTAATTCACTGTCGTAAATTTGGGAAAGATCAGTAATGGCGATTCCCCATGATGAGCTCGGCGCTTTCTGCCGGCATACGCATGTCGCTGTTGCCGGCTCCGGCACGGGGCCGCTCGCGGGGCTGACTTTCGGCGTCAAGGATCTCTACGATATCGCCGGTCACCAGACCGGTTTCGGCAGTCCCGAATGGCTGGCGACCCATCCGCCAGCAATACACACAGCGCCGGTCGTTGCTGCATTGCTCGCTGCGGGCGCCAACATGCTCGGCAAGACGCAAACCGATGAGCTGGCGTACAGCCTCAACGGGGAGAACGTGCATTACGGCACCCCCGTCAACGTCAACGCGCCGGGACGCATACCCGGCGGTTCATCCAGTGGCTCCGCCGCGGCGGTGGCGGGCGGGCTGGTGGATTTTGCGCTGGGCAGCGACACCGGCGGCTCGGTGCGTGCGCCGGCGGGTTTTTGCGGCATCTACGGCATGCGCCCGACGCACGGCCGTGTGTCGCTGGCCGGTGCCTGTGCGCTGGCCAAAAGTTTCGACACGGCAGGCTGGTTTGCCCGCGATGCAGCGTTGCTGGAGCGCGTAGGCCACGTGTTGCTGGGCGACGCAACAGTCGCGGCGCAGGGCAAAGTGCTGCTGGCCGATGATGCGCTGGTATTGGCGGGCGCTGCCGCGGGAGTCGCGCTGGCGCCGGCTTTCAAACGCATCGGTATTGCCATCGGCGCGTCGCGAGGGGTGACGGTCAGCGCAGAGGGTCTGCCGCAGTGGTTCCAGGCATTCCGCGTGCTGCAGGGCGCTGAAATTCATGCGCAGCTGGGCGCGTGGGTCGCGCAGGCGCGGCCGACCCTCGGCCCCGGCGTGCGCGAGCGCATGGCGTGGACGGCGACCATTACCACGGACGAAGTGGCTCACGCGCAGGCCGTGCGTGATGTGGCTCGGGCGCGCATGGATACGCTGCTGGCAGATCACGCGGTACTGGTGCTGCCGACGCTGCCCGATATCGCACCGTTGCTGAACACGCCGGCCGCCGCGCTCGACGATTTCCGCGCGCGGGCGATGAGTCTGCTGTGTATCGCCGGACTCGCCGGCCTGCCGCAGGTCAGCCTGCCGCTGGCCAGGCTGCACGGCTGCCCGCTCGGCGTTTCGCTGATCGGCGCCCGCGGTGACGACACCTTGTTGCTGGCGCTGGCGCGGCGTATTGCCGGATGAATTGATTTTTCCGGTGTTGATTTACATTCACGGATTCAACAGTTCGGCGCTGTCACACAAAGCGGGACTGCTGCGCGAGCAGATGACCCGGCTGGGCCACGCGGCGCAATACGCCTGTCCGGAGCTGTCGCACCGGCCGGCGCAGGCGATGGCGCAGTTGCGGGATTTGCTGGCGCCGCACGACGCCCGCACCGTGACACT
This sequence comes from Betaproteobacteria bacterium, assembly GCA_031404395.1. Classification (GTDB taxonomy): domain Bacteria; phylum Pseudomonadota; class Gammaproteobacteria; order Burkholderiales; family SG8-41. The sequence continues at coordinate 549 of JANNHN010000456.1, read as the reverse complement.
GGTCGGTTCTTCATTGGGCGGTTATTACGCGACCTGGCTGGTCGAAAACCTCGGCGCGCGCGCAGTGCTGGTGAATCCTGCGGTGCGTCCCTATGATCTGCTCGCGGCGCAAGTCGGTCCGCAGAAGAATCTGTACACCGGGGAGGAATATGAATTTACCTTCGCGCATCTCGTTGAGCTGCGCGCGCTGGAAACGGAGCGCATCACTCCTGCAAGTTATCTGCTGGTCACGGCGACCGGTGACGAAGTGCTGGATTATCGCGACGGCGTGCGCCGCTACGCCGGCTGTGAGCAGATTGTCGTGACCGGCGGTGATCATGGTTTCCGCGGATTTGCGGATTATCTCGATCCGGTCATCGCGTTCTGGCAGCGCGGGCGCGTATAATTCGCGGCCATCCTGCCCTGCGTGACGCGATCACGCAATTCCTGGCCGCAACTTCCGATTTTCGCCGCGCCTGCTGCTCCGGCGCCAGCCGCCCCGCCGATGCCCACCCGCACTGCGGAGTTCACCGCCAAGCCCACTCCCGCGGCCGAATCGCCGAATCGCCG
>JANNHN010000455.1:0-1675 GCA_031404395.1 Betaproteobacteria bacterium | reverse complement strand
CAGACCTTGTCGAACGGCGCGTCCTCGCGGATTTTCGCCAGCGCGATTTCCGGCACCACCGTGTAATTGGCGAAGGTGGAGGTGCCCATGTAATGAAACACTTTCTTGCCGCCCACCGAGAAACGGCTGCTGCCGTCGGGCATCACGCCCTGCCCCTGGGTGACGCGGATGGCCTGGCACAGATTGGTCTTGCCGCTCAGGCAGTACTCGCACTGACGGCATTCCGGGGTGTACAGCGGGATGACATGGTCACCTTTTTTCAGGCTCAACACGCCCGGCCCGATATCGACCACCACACCCGCGCCTTCATGGCCGAGGATCGCCGGGAATAACCCTTCAGGATCAGCGCCCGAGAGCGTAAACTCGTCGGTGTGGCAGATACCCGTGGCTTTGATTTCAACCAGTACTTCGCCCGCACGCGGGCCGTCAAGATCGACGGTTTCGATGGTGAGCGGCGCGCCGGCTTTGTGCGCAACCGCGGCTTTGACCTTCATCAGTAGTTCTCCGGAATTGGTATTTTCTTCATCAAGAAGCACATTCTAGCGCCTGCGCTGGCGTTACACTGAACCCGTGGCTACGACTAAATCTGACTATTGCGGACGTTTCGCACCCTCACCCACCGGTCCCCTGCACTTCGGCTCACTGGTTGCTGCAGTCGGCAGTCATCTCGATGCCCGCGCCCACGGCGGTCAGTGGCTGGTACGCATGGAAGATATCGATGAATCGCGTAACGTGCCCGGCGTTGCGGATACGATACTGCGCACGCTGGAAGCGCTGGGCATGGCGTGGGATGGCGAAGTGCTCTACCAAAGCAGGCGCGACGACATCTACCGGGCAGCGCTGGCCATCCTGCAAAAACGCAAGCTGGTTTATCACTGTGCCTGCAGCCGCCGCGAAATTGTCGATTCCGCCGTGGGCGGCATCGACGGGCCGGTGTATCCCGGGACCTGCCGCAGCGGTTTGCTGGCGGGCCGTGCGGCACGTGCCGAACGCGTGCTGACCCGTGGCGCAAAGATTGAATTCACCGACGCCATCCAGGGCAAAATCGTGCACAACATCGAACGCCAGATCGGCGATTTTGTAGTGAAACGCGCCGACGGAGCGTATGCCTATCAACTGGCGGTGGTGGTCGATGATGCCGCGCAGGGCATCACGGATGTCGTGCGCGGCGCCGACCTGCTGGATTCAACACCGCGACAGATTTTCCTGCAGCAATTGCTCGGCTTGCCGACGCCACGCTATGCCCACCTGCCGGTGGCCGTCAATGTCATGGGGGAAAAACTCTCCAAACAGACACTGGCCGCGCCCATCTCCCCTGAAAATCCCGTGGCGATACTGAACGCGGCGCTGGTATTCCTCGGGCAGGATGCGATCGCGGACTGCGCGCCGCAGGACACGAAGTCTTTCTGGAAGCGCGCCATCGCCGGTTGGCGGCTGGATCGCGTGCCGCGGCAGCGCACGCTGCATGCGCCGGCGCTGCCGGACATTAAGAGCGCCTAAATAATCTTTTTATCGCGCAACGCGGCAATCATTTTCGCGTCGTAACCCAATTCACCGAGGATCGCGTCATTGTCCGCCCCCACCGGCCGCGGCGGCGTATCGGCACGCGGCCCGTTGTGCGCAAAGCTGAACGGCGACAGCGGCACCTTCAGCTCTTTTGCAAAACCCGTAGCCT
>JANNHN010000454.1:0-6511 GCA_031404395.1 Betaproteobacteria bacterium | reverse complement strand
GCTGCGCGTCGTCAACGGCCAGATGGTCGAGGGCTGGTACATGATGGATGAGGCGGCGCTGCTGCGGCAGTTAGGCGCCAGGCTGCCGCCGCGCCCCGACGGCAAAATCATCGCCCCTGCATTTCCGCAGACTGACGATGCCGCCACCTTCATCAGCAAGCTCGAAGCGCAGCCGGCATTGACCACGCTGGCCCGCAACAAGCTCACCGCCGCGCGCACGCGCTTGTCCACGCAGACGAAGGAGGGTCTCGCCGCCGGTCATCACAATCTGCGCTACGGGTTTCAGCACACGCGCGAATTCAGCAAGGCGCACGGCCACGGTGAATTGAATCTCAATGTCGCGTTTGCGGAGCGGCGCTATGGTCTCGATGTGCTGCTCGCCGAGGGCAATCAGGTGTGGGTGCGCTTCAACGTCAACGGCACGCACAGCGGTCCGTTCTGCGGCATCGCGCCCACCGGCGCGCGCATGGGGGTGAATGCGGTGGCGATCCTCAACTTCGACGACGCGGGCGCGATTGCCAGTAGCTGGACCTTCGCCGACGAACTCGGCGTGCTGTTGCAGCTGGGGCGGCCGAATCTGTTGCTGGAATAGATGTAAAAAACATCAATAAAAACAAATAGTTAAATAATATGACGCAGGAAGTATAGTTAAGTTACTAAAGGTTAGTGTTTTTCGATAACTTATAGTAACCTTTGTATATATGGATCCGCGGACAAACCCTTACGCGCCCGGTGCAGGCACTCAGCCGCCGGAGTTGGCCGGACGCGACGAGATCATTGAGAGAGCAGCGATTGCGCTTGACCGCTTTCGCGGTGGCCTGTCCGCGCGCAGCCTGCTGCTGGTTGGGTTGCGCGGCGTCGGCAAGACTGTTTTGCTGACCCGGATCGCGCAGGAATCCGAGGCCAGGGGTTTTGTGGCGGTGATGATGGAGGCGCCGGAAAAGCGTTCTCTGCCCGCGCTGCTGATTCCGCATTTGCGCGCTGCGCTGTTGAAGCTGGGCCGGATTGCCGCTGCCGGTGATCTGGCCAAAAAAGCCCTGAAAGCACTTGGCGGTTTTGTTGGTGCAATGAGAGTCAAATATCAGGATATTGAATTCGGGATTGATCTCGGCAGCGAGCCGGGGATCGCTGATTCAGGCGATCTGGAACATGACCTGATTGATCTTTTTGTGGCGGTCGGCAGGGCGGCGAAGGAAAAGCATACCGCGGTCGTATTTTTCATAGACGAACTGCAGTATGTCGAAGAGGAGCAGTTCGCCTCCCTGATTACGGCGCTGCACAAATGCGCGCAAAACCAGTTGCCGATTGCGCTCATCGGCGCCGGACTTCCGCAACTGGTGGGACGTGCGGGCCGCGCCAAGTCGTATGCAGAGCGATTGTTCGAATATCCGGAAATCGGGCCGCTTGCCGCCGAGGAGGCAAAAAAGGCGCTGGTCGCACCCGCAAAGGAACAAGGCGTCGAGTATGAAGCCGCTGCACTTGGGGAAATCCTGTCGCAGACCCGCGCTTATCCCTACTTCCTGCAGGAATGGGGAAAACACAGTTGGTATTGTGCGCAGCAATCGCCGATTACGCGTGACGATGTGGTTTCTGCGACGGGGCTGGCGATCCTGGAACTGGATGCCAGTTTTTTCAGAGTCAGGTTCGATAGATTGACGCCGGGAGAAAAGAAATATCTGCGTGCCATGGCTGAACTGGGCGCCGGGCCGCACCGCTCCGGCGACATTGCGCATATCCTGAACAAGGAGGTGCAGACGGTCGCGCCAACCCGGGCCACCCTGATCAGCAAGGGCATGATCTACAGCCCATCTCATGGAGATAACAGTTTCACGGTGCCGCTGTTCGATGGCTATCTGAAGCGTGTCATGCCTGTGTTGCCGGGATAAAGTGCGGTCGATTCGGCAGCGGGTTGCGCTCTCAACCGGCCGGCTGATTCCGTCGCGGTACCCTGTGCAACCATGACTACCCATCAACCCGTTCGGGGATTGTCCGGCGCACGTCTGGTGGCCGTGGTGTGCACGGCACAGGTGCTGGTGCAGATCGGCGCCTATTTCTGGCCGGCGCTGCTGCCCGGCATGATGCCGCTGTGGGGGCTGACCAACAGCGAAGCGGGCTGGATCACGGCGATGTTTTACGGCGCCTATCTGCTCGCCGTGCCCATTCTGGTGACCCTGACCGACCGTATCGATGCCCGGCGGGTGTATCTGTTCGGGGTGGCCTGTACCATCACGGCGCACCTGCTGTTCGGCCTGCTGGCCGAAGGGTTCTGGTCGGCGCTGGCCCTGCGCGGACTGGCGGGCGTCGGCTGGGCCGGCACCTACATGACCGGCCTCAAACTGCTGGCGGATCAGGTCGATGCGAAGCTGATGTCGCGCGCAGTGACCGGTCACGCTGCCAGCATCGGCATCTCCGGCGCGTTGTCGTTTTCCTGCGCCGACCTGCTCACCAACGCGTTTGGCTGGCAGTCGGCATTCCTGGCGGCGGCGCTGACGGCAACCGCGGCATGGCTGCTGGTCGCGGTCCTGGTGCCGGGCCGCAAGGCGCCGCCGTTGCCGGCGAGCGATGGTCTGGCGCTGTTCGATTTCCGGCCGGTGTTCCGCAACCGTTCGGCGATGGCCTATGCGATTGCCTATTGCATCCATACGCTGGAGATGAATGCGCTGCGCGGCTGGGGCGTGGCTTTTCTCGCCTATGTGGCGCTGAGCACCGGCGCCGAGGCGCGGTTTTCGCCGACGCTGGTGGTGACCACGCTCGGTCTCGCCGGCACGCTCGCCAGCGTACTCGGCAACGAGACCTCGATCCGCTGGAGCCGGCGCAAGCTGATCATGCTGGCGATGGGTGCATCGATACTGGTCGGCGGCAGCATCGGCTTCATCGGCAGCCTGTCTTATCCACTGGCGGTGGGTTTGCTGGTGTTCTACGGGTTTATCGTGTGGCTGGATTCGTCGTCGCTGACGGCGGGTGCGGCCGGCACCGCCGAGCCCTCGCGCCGTGGCGCCACGCTGGCGGTGCATTCCATGCTCGGTTACAGCGGCGGCTTTATCGGACCGTTGATGATCGGTTACACGCTTGACCTGGCCGGCGGCATGTCGCGGCTGGCCTGGGGCGTGGCGTTTCTGCTGGTGGCCGTGCTGATGCTGCTGGCGCTCGTGGCATTCTGGCTGATGCGGCCGCGCGAACTGAGCGGCGACCGCAACGAAATCTGAGCGGGAGTTCCGGCAGGGTGCCGCGTCAGTGCCCGGTCAGTCGGCCTTGATGCCGACAGCTCGCACCAGTTCTCCCCATTTGTCTTTTTCGGATTTGACGAAGTCCGCGAACTGCTGTGGCGTGGTGGCGTCGAAACTCAGGCCGCGCTTGGGCAGTTCCTGTTGCACCTCAGGCAGGCTCATGATGCGCAGCACTTCCGCATTGAGCTTGCTGATCACGGCGGGCGGCGTGCCTGCGGGCGCAAAAAAGCCGACCCAGTTGTCCACGGCAAATCCCTGCAGCCCGGATTCGGCCAGCGTGGGTATTTCCGGAACCGCTTTGGAGCGCGCCGCGCCGAGCACGGCGAGCGGACGCAGCCGGTTCGACTGGGCATAGGGCAGCACTGTGGCCAGCGTGGCGAACAGCATCGAGGTCTGGCCGGTCAGCAGGCCGGTGATGGCCGGCACATTGCCTTTATAGGGCACATGGGTCATTTTGACTTTGGCCATGCTGCTGAAGAGTTCACCGGCGAGGTGGCTGGCGGTGCCGGCGCCGGCCGAGGCGAAATTGAGCTCACCGGGTTTCGCCCGCGCCAGCGCGATCAGTTCCTTCACCGACTTGACCGGCAGCGACGGATGTACGACCAGCAGGCCGTCCGCAATGAGGAGCAGGGCGATCGGCGAGAAATCGCGGATCGGGTCGAAGGGCATCTTGCTGAACAGCGCGGTATTGACGGCGTGGGTGCCGATGTTGCCGACCACCAGCGTGTAACCGTCGGCGGGACTTTTGGCGACGAGGTCTGCGGCGATGTTGCCGCCGGCGCCGGGGCGGTTATCGATGATCGCCTGCTGACCCCAGGACTGGGTCATTTTGGCGCCGACGATGCGGCCGTAGATGTCGGCGATGCCGCCGGGCGGGAAGGGCACGACGATGCGGATCGGCTTGGCGGGAAATTGCTGGGCCCATGCCTGCGGAACGAGTGCGCCGGTAACCACCAGGCACAGCACGGTGATCAGGTGGCGGGCAATGCGGGGGCTGTTCATCAGTGAACTCCGGCAGTGGGTGGAATGCGTTGCGGACAGGTTGATTGCGGTAATGACTGCTCGTCAATCATGACTACGCAAATAGTCACATATTTTGGACAACAGCAGGATGGTGCGGTCCCGGCGGCGGTGCAGCGCGACCGGGTGCTGTCCTGACGCCGGAATCGGCCCGCTATCGAACCTGTTCGGTATGAGGTGCCAGCCGCCTGCGCTCTAAAGTCGTCACATCAGTGTGACAGACATATATGCCTGCTGAATCCTGTGCCCTGGAATATCCCCCGGCGGCCACGCGTTTATACTGGGCGCCAGTTGTTCCACATCCACCGGAGGATAGTCATGAGCACGACCCAATTTGGTATCGCCTTATCCATTGCGCTGCTGGCTTTGAACGCGGGCGCAGCCGAGACCATGCAGAAAGTTTCACCGGACATGTCGTTTTTTGTGACCAGCGCGGGTTTGGGCAAAGGCGCGGATCTGGGCGGTCTCGCCGGTGCGGACCAACATTGCCAGGCGCTGGCCGCTACCGCAGGAGCGGGCAAGAAACAGTGGCGCGCCTATCTGAGTACCACGGCGACCAACGGCGGCAAATTGATACACGCCCGTGATCGTATCGGCAAAGGACCCTGGTACACCGCCGAAGGCCGGCTGATTGCGCGCAATGTCGAGGAGCTGCACCAGTTGAACAGCATCAACCGCATGACCGCATTGACCGAAAAGGGCACCAAGGTCAACGGCCGTGCTGACAGCCCGAACATGCATGACATCCTCACCGGCTCGACGCCCGACGGTCATGCTGCAGTGGACGGCAACAAGGACACCACCTGCGGCAACTGGACCAAGAGCGGGGAAGGTGCTGCAATGGTCGGTCACCACGACCGTTGGGGCGCGCGCGACGACGAGCCGGCGCGTTCGTGGAATGCCTCGCATCCGTCGCGTGGCTGCAGTCAGGACAATCTGCGCGCGTCCGGCGGGGCGGGAATGTTTTACTGCTTCGCGGCCAAGTAAAGCAGCAGCGTCAGCATGAAAAACGGCGGGGAGAGATTCCCGCCGTTTTTTTATTGTCCAAATTTCCCGGATTACGGCCTGACGGCCTTCATCCGGGCTACGGGTTCTGCGGGAAGGCTGGTGATTTTGTAACCCGGAAGGAGCGTAGCGTCCCCCAGGAGGACTTCCTTCGGGGCGTATTCCGGGGCGCATATAGGCAACGGATGCGACTCAGTTTTCAACAGCGAGTTTTTTCAGCAGCACCGGATCGGGATCAACGCCCAGGCCCGGTCCCTGCGGAATGGCGATGCGGCCATTTTTCGGATTGATGGCATCGCCGAACGGGTTTTCGTCGAAGTCGCAATAAAAGCGTTCGATCCACACTTCGCGCGCCTGCGCGGCTGAGGCGTGAATCGAGGCGAGCAGTCCGGGGCCGAAGTACGCCGAATGCGGCACCACGCGCACGCCGTGCGCTTCGCCCAGCGCAAACACCTTGTTCAATTCGGTGACGCCGCCGATCTTGGTGACGCTGGGTTGCGCCACGTCGAGTGAACCGCGCTCGAACAGCCGGTGAAATTCATTGGCGCTGCCGGTGTTCTCGCCACCGGCTACCGCAATGCCGCCCTCGCTGCGCACGCGCGCCAGCCCCGCATGGTCTTCCGGCGGCCATACCGGTTCTTCGATCCATTCCAGATTGAGTTCGCGCAGTTCACGACAGACGGCTACCGCCTGCGCCACGGTCCACGGGCAGTTGCAATCGACCATCAGCGGAATGTGATCGCCGGCGGCGCGGCGCGCGGCGCGGATGATGTCCGGCACGATTTCATGAATCTTGATCAGGCCATAACCGCGTTCCAGCGCCTCGTGGATGCGCTGCTCCATCGCGGAGGTTTTGCCGTAACGGAGCAGGCTCGCATAGGCGGGCAGATCGGTGCGCGGGCTGCCGCCGAGCAACTGGTACAGCGGCCGGTTGGCCACCTTGCCGGCGATATCCCACAGCGCAATGTCGATGGCGGAAAGCGCGTATACCACCGGGCCGTTGCGTCCGGCGCCATGCACGGCGCGCGCGAGGTCGTGCATCAGCGCGGCAATCGCGGTCGGGTCGCGGCCGATGCACAGCGGCGCGACCATGCGCTCCAGCGCGGTGCGGGTGGCGGGCCACACGCGATGACCGAAGGCCTCGCCCCAGCCGCTGACGCCGGCGTCGGTATCGACGCGCACCAGCAGTGTTTCCATTGCGGTGCGGGCCTGACCGCTGACCATCGGCGCGTCACCGGTGATGACCAGCGGCATGCGGA
>JANNHN010000453.1:0-2623 GCA_031404395.1 Betaproteobacteria bacterium | reverse complement strand
CGCGCGGTCGGCGGCTTCGGCGCGCTCGAACGGTCGCTCGCGCGGATCCTGCACCGACAGCGCGGAGGCGATGATCAGCACTTCGTGAAGGCAGCTCTCCTGCTTCGCGGCGATGATCATGCGCGCGATGCGCGGATCGATGGGGAATTTGGCGAGCTGCCAGCCCACCGGCGTCAGCGCCTTGTCCGGATCGACGGCGCCCAGTTCGGCCAGCAACTGGTAGCCGTCGGCGATCATGCGCGATGTCGGCGCTTCAAGAAACGGGAAATCCTCGACGTCGCCGATCCTCAGCGCCTTCATGCGCAGGATCACGTGGGCGAGCGAGGAGCGCAGAATTTCCGGATCGGTGTACTGCGGCCGCGCGGTGTAATCGTCTTCGGCATAAAGCCGGATCGTCACGCCGGCGGCGACGCGTCCGCAGCGTCCGGCGCGCTGGTCGGCGGAAGCGCGGGCGATTTTTTCGATCTGCAACTGCTCGACCTTGTTGCGATAGCTGTAGCGGTTGATGCGGGCAAGCCCGGTGTCCACCACGTAATGGATACCCGGCACCGTCAGCGAGGTTTCAGCGACGTTGGTCGCCAATACAATTCTTCGCGCACCACCGGACTTGAACACGCGATCCTGCTCCTCGAACGACAGCCGCGCGTACAGCGGCAGGATTTCCGCGCCCTTCGGATGGTGCTTGCGCAGCGCCTCGGCAGCTTCGCGGATTTCGCGCTCGCCGGGCAGGAATACCAGCACGTCGCCGCCGGCGCGCTCGCGCCACAGCTCGGCGACGGCATCGACGATCGCCTGATCCAGATCTTTTTCATCCTCATTTTCGTTTTTAGCCAGCGGGTGATAGCGCACCTCCACCGGATACATGCGGCCGGAGACTTCGATCGCCGGCGCCGGCTTGCCGTCAGTCGAGAAATGCTGCGCGAAGCGTTCCGCGTCGATGGTCGCCGAGGTGATGATGATTTTCAGGTCGGGCCGGCGCGGCATCAGCCGCTTCAGGTAACCCAGCAGGAAATCAATGTTCAGGCTGCGCTCATGCGCCTCGTCGATGATCAGGGTGTCGTAGGCGCGCAGTTCGCGATCGCCCTGCGTCTCGGCCAGCAGGATGCCGTCGGTCATCAGCTTGATATAGGTATTCGACGACAGCTTGTCGGCGAAACGCACCTTGTAACCGACCACGTGGCCCAGCGGGCTTTTGAGTTCGTGCGCAATGCGCGTGGCCACCGTGCGTGCGGCGATGCGCCGCGGCTGGGTGTGGCCGATCAGGCCGTTGACGCCGCGCTGCAACTCCAGGCAAATCTTCGGCAGTTGCGTGGTTTTGCCGGAACCGGTTTCGCCGCAGACGATGACGACCTGATTTTCAGAGATTGCGCGCGCAATGTCCGCGCGCATCGCCACCACCGGCAGGTCGTCGGGGTAAACCGGCTGCGGCAGGTTGCGCAGGCGTTGTGCGATGTCTTCGGGAGTGCGGGGTTTCACAAAAAACCTTAGTCACAGAGGACACAGAGAACTGCAAACCCGCGGTTTTCCTCGTGCACCCCTCAAGGGGGTATCGAGAAACTCTGTGATCTCTGTGGCTTAAAAGATTTTGACTTTGTTTCAGCAAACAAAGCAGGCGCTGATTATAACAACGGCGCCAGCGCTGCCAGCCGCGCATTGCGCTCTGCCTCAGGTAATGCAGCGAGTTCGCGCACCGCGGCGTAGAAGCGCGGCAAATCATCGCCGACGGACGCCAGCAGCGCCTGAAACGCCGGTACCTGCTGCGTGTAAATCGCCACCGACGCCAGATGCGCGTTGCCCAGCGGCTGCGCAAACCAGCGGTCATATCCGGCGAAACCGCCCCAGTCGAGCTTGCGGTACAGATATTCACGTTTCAGCGCGGCGAAGGCCGCCGCCTTCAGCCGGCGTTTCTGCTCCAGTGAAAAGTCGCTCGCGTACAGCGCAGCGAGCTCTTCGCGGGTCGCTGCAATCAGTTTGCGGAAATCGGCGCGGAAGCGCTGCAGTTCCACGTAGCGCTCGCGGTCGGCGGCGTTGCCGTGCGCCGCCAGCCAGCGCGCCACGCCCGCCTGCTCGACCACGGTCGCGAAGGATTCATTGAACACGGTGTCGTCCTTCACATACACCACCTGATGTGACAGTTCGTGAAACAGCAGTCGCGCCAGCTCCGGCTCCGGATAATGAATAAAGGTATTGAGCAGCGGATCGGCAAACCAGCCGATGGTCGAATACGCCGGCACGCCGCCGATATACACATCGCTGCCTGCAGCCGCCATCTCGCGCGCATACGCCCGCGCGTCGGCTTCGCTGAAGTAGCCGCGGTACTTGACGCAACCCGCCACCGCAAAACACCATTGCTGCGGCTCGACGGAAAATTCCGGCGCGGCAAATACATTCCACACGACAAACGGGCGCGCGAGATCGGCGTAGGCGCGATAGCTGCGGTTGTCGGGCAGCGCCAGCTCGCGGCTGGCGTAATCGCGAATACGCAACGCGCGTTCGAGCTGCGTCCGCAGCGCCGGCGCGATCCGGGGATCCTCCAGCAACTGCTCGATGGGCGCCTCGCGCCGCCAGATCTCGAGCTGGCCGCCGACCGATTGCAGGTAATAGGAAAAATTGCCGCAGCCGC
>JANNHN010000452.1:0-4199 GCA_031404395.1 Betaproteobacteria bacterium | reverse complement strand
GTGATGGTGGAGCTGCGTCATCCGTCGCAGCGCTATATCCGCTGTGCAGGTTCCATGGGCTGGGGTTTCCCCGGTGCGATGGGTGTCAAGTGTGCGCTGCCCGACCAGCCGGTAGTGTGTTTCACCGGCGACGGCGCCTTTTACTATCACATTGCCGAACTGGAGACCGCGGCGCGTTTCGGCATCAACCTGGTGGTGGTGGTCAACAACAACAACGCGCTGAACCAGGAAATCCCGCTGTGGGACAAGGCCTTCGACGGCGTGGCGCAGGCGCACCCGGAAGATCTGTGGAAATTCCGTACCACCGATTTTGCGCAGGTTGCCGAAGTCTTCGGTTGCGTTGGCCTGCGAGCGCGCACGCCGGCGGAACTGCGTGCGGCGTTGCTGAAGGCCTACACACTGAACCGGCCCGTGGTCATCGATGCGGCGAGTGATGTGAAGGCGTTCGCCAAAAAAGCCTGGACCCCGGAGGGAGCTGCCGGTGGATATTGATCTCGCAGCACCCGGCCTCGCGCGCATCATCGGCCGCGATGCGCCGATGGATCGCATCGCCCACGGCCTGACCTTCGGCGAAGGTCCGGTGTGGGACCGCCGCACCGGCCAGCTCTACTGGGTGGACATCATCGACAACACCATCTGGAAATGGCAGCCCGGCGTCGGCCAGTCGGTGGTGATGCGACCTTCGGGCCACGCCAACGGCATGACCTGCGACCGCGAGGGCCGCATCGTCGTTGCCGGCTGGTCCAACCGCACCATCTGGCGGTTCGAGAAGGACGGCTCGACCAAGGTCATCGCCGAGCGTTACGAAGGTAAAAAATTCAACAGTCCCAACGACATCGTCGTTAAAGCCGACGGTTCGACCTGGTGGACCGATTCCGCCGGCGGGCTGGTGATCCCGGGCATGGTGGCGCAGGACACGCAGCGCTACCTCGACGTGATGGGCGTGTTCCGGCTGTCGCCCGACGGCAGGACGGTCAGCCTGCCCATTGCCGACTGCACTTATCCTAACGGGCTGGTGTTCTCGCCCGACGAGAAGCTGTTGTATGTCAATGACAGCCGCCTCGGCCTGATCAATGTCTATGACGTGAAGGCCGACGGCAGCGTCAGCGCGGGCCGGCTGTTCCACAAATTCACCCGGCCCGAGCCCGGCGTCGCCGACGGCATGAAAGTCGACGTCGAGGGCAATATCTATTGCACCGGACCGGGCGGGGTGTACGTGCTCAATCCGGCGAGCGGTGTGCTCGGCCGGCTGAAGATTCCCGGCCACAGCACCAACATGGCGTGGGGCGACGACGACGGGTGTTCGTTGTACGTCACCACCTACGATTCGGTTTATCGCACCCGGGTGAAGATCCCCGGCGTCGCGGTCTGGTAACGGGGAACCAGCGATGGCATGGACTTTTGAAAAGGTGGCAGGGCCGCACAACGGGCCGGCCGGCGGCCTGGTGTGGGACGGCAGCGGCATGTTGTTCAGCCTGGTCAACGAAGAGCGCATCCTGCGCTTTGATCCGGCGACCGGCGCGACGGGCGAGTACCGCCGCTATACCGGTCGCACCAATGGCATTGCACAGGGGCCGGGTGGATCACTCTACGGTTGCCAGGAGGGCGGGCGCCGCGTCGTGCAGTTCCTCGCCGACGGCTCGGCCACGGTCACCGCGCTGCGGCTGCAGGGCCGCGTGCATAACCATCCCTGCGACCTCGCGGTGGACTGCAGCGGCCGCGTCTGGTTTTCCGATCCGCACAGCGGCACGCCGGCGTTCGGCCCCCAAATTTTCCCGCCGCTGGAGCATGCCTCGGTGTTGCGTCTCGAGCGCGACGAACGCAAGTCCTGGACCCTCCGCCGCATCACTCACGACACACGCGCGCCGCGTGCGGTGCTGTTATCCGTCGATGAAAAAACACTGTATGTCGCGGAAGGCGACATGCAGTCGCCGGTGCGCGAACTGCGCGCCTATGTCGTGCGCGGGGACGGCGAAGTCGGACCGTACACGGTGCTGCATACTTTCGGCGCCGACCATCGCGGGTCGCACCGCGGCATCGAGGGCATGTGCCTGGATGCCGAGGGCAACATCATCGCCTGCGCGGGTGCGCAGGGCGTCGGCGCCGGCGCACTGGCTTATGTGTTCAGCCCGGTCGGGGCCGTGCTGGAAACCCACCCGTTGCCGGGGGATTTGCCGATGCGTTGTGCTTTTGGCGATGCCGGTCTGTCCAGCCTGTATGTGACGACAGCGGCCGGCGATCTGTTGCGGGCACGCAGTTGCAACCGGCACGGTTACGTGCGATCGGTCTGAGAGGAGGGTACATGTCCGGACCCGGCGCAAGGCTGGCAGTCGTGGTGGTCATGCTCGCGTGCTGGCCGGCGAGCGCGCAGACCTGGCCGCAGCGCCCGGTGCGGATGATCGCCGTCGCCGCCGGCAGTGGTCCCGATGTCATCGGGCGCATGCTGGGGGTCAAATTTGCGGAGCGGCTGGGCCAGCAGTTTTACGTTGAGAATCGGCCCGGCGCCGGGGGTAATGTCGGCGCGGAGTTTGTCGCGCGGGCGGCCCCGGATGGCTACACGCTGCTGATGGGTTCGGCAAGCCAGGCCATCAGCATGACTCTGTTTCCCAAGCTTGGCTACGATCTCACCCGTGACCTGATGCCGGTATCGATGATCTCGACCGCGCCCTTCGTGCTGGTCGTGCATCCCAGCCTGCCGGTGCGATCGGTTCGCGAGTTGATCGCGCTGGCGAGATCAACTCGCGGACAATTGCTGTATTCGAGCGGCGGCGCCGGCACGCCGCCGCACCTTGCCTCGCAGATGCTCAAGTCGGCATCAGGCATCGACTTCATCCATGTGCCGTACAAAGGCATCATGCCGGCGATCAACGACCTGATCGGCGGCCATGTGCATTTTTCGATCGCCGTGACGACCGTGGGCCTGCCGCTGGTGCAGGCCAACCGTTTGCGCGCGCTGGGCGTCACCAGCGCGGTGCGTTCCAAGCTGGCGCCGGATCTGCAAACCATCGGCGAGACGGTACATGGCTTTGAGGTGATCGGCTGGTATGGTTTGTTCGCGCCCGCCGGCACGCCGGCGGCGGTGGTGTCGCGCCTGTATCAGGAAACGCAGCATGCGATCACACAGCCGGACGTGGTCGCGCGCCTGCTCGCTGTCGGCAGCGAACCGCAGACCATGAGTACAGTCGCGTTTTCGGCTTTCATCCAGAGCGAAATCCGCAAATGGGGAAAAGCGGTGAAGGATTCCAATGCGCAGCCGGATTGAGTTCATGCGACGGTTCAGCCCGTGCGTGCTGTTGAGCCTGGTCCTCGCAATCGCGGGCGGAGTGGCGGCACAGGATTACCCGGTGAAGCCGGTGCGCTTTGTGGTCGGACCTGGTCCCGACGCGCTGGCGCGCATGGTCGGCCAGAAACTGACGGACGCCTGGGGACAGCAGGTGGTCATCGATCAGCGTCCCGGCGCCGGCGGCACCATTGCTGCCGAGATTGTCGCCAGGGCTCGCGGCGACGGCTATACGCTCCTGCTTGCGACCGGTTCACACACCATCAATGCCGGCCTGCAAAAGCAGTCCTATGACCTGGTTCGCGATTTCCGTCCGGTGACGCTGGTGGCGTCGGTGCCGTTCATCCTGGTCGTGCATCCGTTGTTGCCGGTGCGTACGGTGCGCGAGCTGATCGACCTGGCACTGGCGAAGCCGGGAGAACTCAATTACGGTTCAGCTGGCAACGGCACACCGCCGCACCTCGCCGGTGAAATGCTGAAAATGCTCGCCGGCATTCGCCTGACACACGTGCCCTACAAGGCCGCGGCGCAGGCCATGACCGATGTGCTGAGCGGCCAGCCGCAACTGATGTTCGCCGTCGGTCCGGTGGGCATACCGCAGGTGAAGGCGGGCCGTGTGCGCGGACTGGCCGTCAGCACCGTCCGGCGTTCGCGCCTGATGCCCGAATTACCGACCGTCGCAGAGTCGCTGCCCGGGTTCGAGGTCGTTGGCTGGAATGGCGTACTGGCACCTGCGGGTACGCCGCCGGCGGTGGTGGCGCGGCTTCATGGTGGCATCGACAGTGCGGTGAAACTGCCGGACATCATCAGCCGGCTGGCTGCCATCGGGTTTGAGCCGGTCGGCGGCACGCCGGAGGCCTTCGGTGCATTCGTGCGCACAGATATGGCGCGCTGGGCCCGGGTCATCCGCGACGCCGGC
>JANNHN010000451.1:0-2347 GCA_031404395.1 Betaproteobacteria bacterium | reverse complement strand
CATGAATGGTGCTGAGAGTCTGGTGCGCACGTTGCTCAACGGCGACGTCAATGTCTGCTTTGCCAATCCCGGCACTTCCGAAATGCATTTTGTTTCCGCACTGGATCGCGTCGAAGGCGTGCGCTGCATCCTGGGTTTGTTTGAAGGCGTGGTCACCGGCGCGGCTGATGGTTATTACCGCATTGCGGGCAAGCCGGCGGCGACTCTGCTGCACCTGGGGCCTGGCCTCGGCAACGGGCTGGCCAATCTGCACAACGCAAAAAAAGCGCGCTCGGGCATCGTCAACGTCGTCGGCGAACATGCGAGTTACCACATCAAGCACGACGCGCCGCTGACCGCCGACATTGAAGGCGTGGCGCGACCGATGTCGGATTGGGTGAAGACATCTCGTTCTTCAAAATCCATCGCCGCCGACGGCGCGCTGGCGGTGGAAGCCGCGCGCAAGGCGCCGGGGCAGATCGCCACGCTCATCCTGCCTGCTGATACGGCGTGGGGTGAAGCCGACGGTCCGGCCGCCGTCAACGAACCGGCGCCGCGTGCACGTGTCGCGGACGGCGCCATTGCTGACGGCGTACGCGCGCTGAGCAGTGGGCAACCGGCAGCGCTGTTGCTCGGCGGCGCGGCGTTGCGCGGTCGCGCGCTGGAATGGGCGGGGCGCATTGCCGCGAAAACCGGCTGCATGCTGATCTCCGAATTCAACAACGCGCGCTGGGAGCGCGGCGCGGGGCGCGCCGTGGTGAAACAATTGCCGTTCGTGGTCGATCTCGCGCTGGCGATGCTCAAGGACACAAGGCAATTGGTGATCGTCGGCGGGAAACTGCCGGTGTCGTTTTTCGCCTATCCCGGCAAGCCCAGCGTGCTGGTGCCCGAAGGCTGCGCAGTGACGACGGTAGCGGGTGCTGAAGCCGATCTCGAACACGCACTCGAAGCGCTGGCCGATGCGCTGGGCGCGCGTGATGCGTCGCCGTTGAAAAATGCGCCGACATACGATAGCGCGCTGCCCACCGGCAACATCACGCTCGAAGGTCTGGGCGCCCTGTTCAACGTGCTGATCCCGGAAAACGCCATCGTACTCGACGAAGCCGTCACCAGCGGTCGCGCCTTTACCGGCGCGAGCCCGGGCGCGCGTCCGCATGACTGGATGAATATCATGGGCGGCTCCATCGGCTGGGGACTCGCCGCAGCGACCGGCGCGGCGATCGCAGCGCCAGATCGCAAAGTCATCGCACTCGAAGGCGACGGCAGCGCACTGTACACGCAGCAGGCGCTGTGGACCATGGCGCGCGAGAATCTCGACGTCACCATCGTCATTTTTGCCAACCGCGCTTACAAAATTCTGGTGAGCGAACTCGCCAACGTCGGCGGCGGCGCGCCGGGCGCCAATGCCCGGGCCATGCTCACGCTGGACCGGCCGGATCTCGACTGGGTGACCATCGCCAAGGGCTATGGCGTTGCAGCGGGCAGGGCGACGACGCTGGATGAACTGGCCGTGCAGTTCAAACGCGGGTTGGCGACGCCGGGGCCGTATCTGGTTGAGCTGGTGATGTAGTTCAGTAGAATGCGTAGGGCGCTGCGCTTATTGCGCCCTACGCGGGCTGTTCTTATGCTCCGGCCCCCGGTATGTTCGATATCGTACAGAGTCCGCCTGGTATTTCGAATATCTTGCAGGACAATACGACGTGCCCGTGTGCCGACATGGGAAAATATCGAATCTGATTCATTCAAATCATTCTGAACTCGTCGACCACCGGATGAACACGTGACCAGTGTGCCTGCAAACCAGCAGCAAGCTCCCGCGGTTCCGTCCCGGCCAACGGTCGTCGTCAGCGGTGATGGCGATCGCCTCGCGCTGGCGGGCACTCTTGAAATATCCACGCTCGCCGAAGCCAGGAAGTCCCTGAAGAAATGGTCGAAGCAGGGCGCCTCACGCTCGCTTAATATCGGCAAGCTCGACAGCCTCGACACCCCGGGTGCATTGCTCCTGCGCGATCTTCGTGACAAGGGCGTGGAACTCACCGGCATCCGCGCCGAACACCGGACGCTCATCGATCTCATCTGCGGGCTCGATTTGAAGCCGATGCCGCAAGTCGAATCCGTCCCCCGCTGGCGCCAGATCGTCATCCAGCTCGGCAAAGGCGCGCACGATGCTAGGTACGAGGCGCTCGACCTCATCACCTTTGTCGGCCGCGCGGCGAACTGGACCGTTCGCTCCCTGTTGCACCCGCATCGCCTGCGCCCGGCTTCAATCTCGCGGCATGTGGCGGAAACCGGCATTCAGGCGCTGCCCATCATCGGCCTGATGGCCTTCATGATCGCGATCGTCCTCGGTTACCAGAGTGTCGCCCAG